>CAMWWS010000165.1 GCA_947178085.1 uncultured Lachnospiraceae bacterium
GCATATAAATATATGATGCCGTATTTTATCGTACCCTTTTACCTGCATAAATACATGGATAAACATAATTTGAGCCTTGATGAAAAGCCTAAAGCCATATGGATTATTCTGGCAGGATTTATCTTTGCAGGACTGTTTTTATTTTTTGATGAAAATTCATTCATTTATCTGTCGGGATATAAGTTGATTGGGAAAGATGTAGTAAGGCAGCTCAAAATAGACTTTTACAGAACGGCAATAGGTTTTGCCGGAAGTGCTTTCTTTATTCTGATATGGCAGTATATACTGACAAAATGTAAGGAACGGTGTGAGTTTAAGATTCTGACTGCACTTGGCAAAAACAGCATGGGAATATATATTATATCGACTTATCTTTTAGTATATGTGGTTCAAAACCTCAATCCGGCAGGTCACCTTTTTTATCCGCTAAACGCAGTTCAGGCAATTGTGGTACTTGCAGTCTCGCTATTGCTGACAGAATTGTTAGGAAAACTTCCCTATCTCCGAAAACTTGTCGGAAAGTAAATAATTATAAATCCTATATTCCAGTACCCAGAACTTATAATGACCTATCAAATCAGTTTCGTAATCATCTGTATTGAAAAATAAGGAAAAAAGAGTATAATAATTTTTATCAATAAATATATACATATGGGGGTTAGAGCAGTGAGTGAAATAAAGCAGGAGAATTCAACTAAGTGGTCAAAAAGTATTGCAACAGTTATTGTACTGGTAGTTTTTTGTATGATTGCGTGCACTGTAATCATTCTGGGTTCTCTGGGAATCTCTTTTCTTAAAAGGTCCATGAATGACAGTATTACGAATTATGAAGCTACTATGTATGATGGGTACAGGAAAGAAATTAAATCGGAAATTCAGACATCGATAGCAATTATTCAAGCGTATTATGAGCGCAGCCAGTCAGGTGAACTGTCCGAGGAAGAGGCAAAGGAATATGCGAAGGAAGACATTCGTTATATGCGCTATCGTGAAGATAATTCAGGATATATGTGGATTGACGATACCGACTATAATCTGGTAATGCACCCTATTCTTCCTGAGCAGGAGGGCAATAACCGATATGATCTGACCGACCAGAACGGGGTAAAAATCATTCAGAACATCATGAAATCTGCCAATGAAGGCGGCGGATATAATGAATTTTATTTTACGAAGGCCGATGGAGTAACGGTTGCGCCTAAACTTGCTTATTCGGAGAAATTTGACGCATGGAACTGGGTCGTAACGACAGGCAACTATATTGACGATATGGCAGTGGAAATTGAAGGAAATGAGAAGTATATAAGGCAGCAGTTTACAAGTATGCTGGCAGCCTATGCGGGAAGTATTGTAATAATCCTTATCGTGGTGATGGTTATTTCCGTTTTCTTTGGAAGACGACTTGCAGGCGGAATCAGGCGTGTTGAAGCTAATCTGCGTAAAATAGAGGAAGGAGACCTCTCATTTGAGATTGATTCTAAATTAATAAACCGCTCTGATGAGATTGGCAAGATTGCACAGTCGCTAAATAAAGTCAAACTTGCCTTGGCAGGAATGATTGGAGACGTCAGTGATTCCAGTGTGAAGCTTAAGAAAAGCAGCGGGGATTTCAGCGATAAGTTCAGTAATATTACCGACAGTATAAATGATACGAACCGTGCTGTAGAGGAAATGGCAAAGGGTACGGCAAGTCTTGCTGCTGAAACTGATGTTGTCAATGATAAAGTACAGAAGCTGGGTGATGTCATTGATGTAGAGAATGATGAGATGAATAAACTCGGAACTTCGGTAGATACTATGATGCAGTTTTCAAACGGTGCTTCCGACAGCATCAGGAAGCTTTATGAGATATCGGAAGTCACTACAGATGCTATTCAGGTGGTATCGGATCAGACGAAGCAGACAAGTGATTCCGCGTTACATATTAACGAGATGGTAGAAATCATTAAAGATATGGCTTCCCAAACCAATCTTTTATCCCTGAATGCGAGTATTGAATCTGCCCGTGCAGGAGAAGCCGGCAGAGGATTTGCGGTGGTTGCAGAGGAGATTCGTAAACTTGCGGAAAAATCGGCGGAAAGTGCAGCCGGTATCGAAGTTGTTGTCAATGAATTGACATCGAACGTGGAAGTTTCCACTGAAAGAATGCAGGAGGTTATGGCGAATGTAGCCGAGCAGAAGAAACAGCTCAAAGAAACCAAGGATGCTTTCGATAATCTGTACAAGGAGATTAGCACAGTAGATAATGTAGCTAAGGAAATCAGCAGGCAGACGGATATATTGAATGAATTGAAGGTAGTGGTATCAGATTCCGTGGCTAATCTAAGCAGCGTTGTGGAAGAGAGCTCTGCTTCCGCTGAGGAAACAAGCGCGGGAATGCAGGTTGTAGCGGAATCTATCAGAGAATGCTATCAGGATACTCAGGCGCTAGTGGAACTGAGCGACAGTCAGAATGAGAAGACACAGAAGTTTAAGATATAAAATAACAAAAGTATCTTGACAGAAGAAGTAAAAGAAGTTACAATATCATTTGTTTGTAGCGTTTATAATAATGAAAAGTGTGCATAGCGGACTTTTCATTGTATGCAGGAATGGCGGAATTGGCAGACGCGCACGGTTCAGGTCCGTGTGATAGCAATATCATGAGGGTTCAAGTCCCTTTTCCTGCACTACTAATATAAGAAAACACCGTTTTGGCGGTGTTTTCTTATATTATATGAAATTATGCCGTAGCGTAAATCATTCCAATGAGAATGCGAAGCATTCTCGGAATCGAGTGCGCTGGCACTCGATTTTTTCTAATAAAAAAATATACCATTGCGGTTTTGAATAACGCTATGTGATTGGGAGAAGGCAGTTACTGTATGAATAGACTCAGGGGAATTATTTATACGGACAGGTTTACTTTTGAACCGGGAACGATGATTATAGAGGACGATAGAATCAGTTCTGTGGAAAAATGCGATATGGCGGAACTGACCAAGGAAGAATCAAAGCGTTATCTGTTGCCGGGACTTGTAGATATACACTTGCATGGCTGCGCGGGGTATGACTTTTGTGATGGAACAAAAGAGGCAATTGGGGCAATAGAAAGCTACGAGGTTAGTCATGGCATTACCTCTTTTTGTGCGGCAACGATGACACTTCCGGTAAAAAGGCTTGAAACAATCTGTGTGGCTGTCAGACGATACAGAACTGCAGCTTTGCATGGAATATATCTGGAAGGACCTTTTATATCCGAGAGAAAAAAAGGCTCGCAAAATCCTGAATTTATACAGATGCCGGATATGGAACTGATTGAACGGCTGCAGGAGAGCTCGGGTGGGCTTTTGAAAATAGTTACAATTGCGCCTGAAGTACAGGGAGCATTAGAATGTATCAAGAAAGGAAATGGCAGCATTCGCTTCTCTATTGCGCATACCTGCGCAGACTATGAGACTGCTTTGAAGACGATAGAAGCCGGTGCATCGCATGTAACGCATCTTTATAACGCAATGCCGCCGTTTTTGCACAGAGCGCCGGGAGTGATTGGCGCGGCGGCTGACCGTGAAGAAACCGAAGTGGAACTTATCTGCGATGGTATTCATGTGCATCCTGCCGTAGTAAGGAGCACATTTAAGATATTTGGTGATGAAAGGATTATTCTTATCAGCGACAGCATGATGGCAGCCGGAATGCAGGACGGTGCTTATGCGCTTGGAGGACAGAAAGTGCTGGTAAAGGGGAAAAATGCCGTTCTGGAAGACGGTACTATTGCGGGAAGCGTCAGTAATCTGTACGATTGTATGCTGATGGCTGTTTCCATGGGCATACCCAAAGAATCCGCCATCAGAGCGGCAACTTTCAACCCGGCGAAATCGATAGGAATAGACAATGAGTACGGTACGCTGGAAATCGGAAAGAAAGCGGACATTCTTGTGACGGATTTGGATTTGAACTTATGCGAAGTGTTCAAATCCGGACATCCTGTTTTACTTAGAAGTGTAAACGTCTGTTGACTTCATTTCGCAAGCGTTTTTTTGTCAGAATCGTAATAAGGGCGATGTCGATAATCACACATACCGTTAAAACGACTGCGGACCACGTAATATAATAGGAGCGGTCGCAGAATCGTCTGATGAGCAGTTCTATGGTAACGCACAGAATCGGAATCTCTATGAAGAGATAGAGGGAAGCAGACAGCATATTGAATGGAAATTTGCGCGCCAGGAATGCAAATAATTCTATTAACGCGGTTGACATAACTGCGATAGGTATTCCAAGCTGCCATAACCATTTGGAAGAAGTTGTAATGTAGCTGATTAAATATAAATATATTAATACTGCGCCGCCATCTAACAGAAGGATAAGGTAAACCGAAGCTTTGGTATAAAAAACCGCCGGTGCAGCAAGGAAAAACAGGCATATGCAGGCACCGATGACCGTGAAAGACCATAGGTGTCCCTGAAAAACAAGAAGATTCAAAAGCAGACAGGTGATGCTGGTAGCGGACAACACAACTGTCAAAAGAATGCCGAAATCCCTTCTGCTTGCGATTTCTACCTGCCCCTTGGATGACGGATAAGGATTGGAAGCGGCGGGAGAGATTTGTTTGGGGTTGATTACGGGCGTATTGCAAAGCGGACATTCCTTTAAAGAAGACTCCAGCTCCACACCGCAATTTACACAGTAAGACATAGAAATTACTCCTTCATATTTATATTTGAGAAATACTATTTTAGTTTTGTGTCACGATTGCTTTCTATAGTTACATGAATTCCGTCCTGTACCAGTTTTTGAAAAAAGAAGCGCTCCACATCCGTTTCAACTATGCTGCTGGCAAAATTGATGGTGAGTACGTCTTCAAAACTGACAATGGCGCAGTTTGTACGGGAAGAAAAAGGCTGTCCCATATAGATATCAAAGCGTTCTATAAAGGCTTTCATTTCTTCCGGAACTTTCAGGGCACCCATATTTGTAAGCCCGGCGGACGAGTTTTTGTCCTGTACTTTCGTATAAAATGTGCGCACTACGAAATCCTTAATAAAAAGCGGCACGATACGAATGAAAGGATTGCGCTGTGTGGCAGCGTTGGTGGTGATATCCCCGCGCAGGAATTTTTCATTAATATAATAATTCATATAGTAGTGGACATGACTGACTATTTCCTCGAAGCTATAGTCGCCGAGCCGTGGGTCTATTGACGGATAGACCATTGTAATAAAATTACGCAGAGTCCGTGATGGAAAAAAACGTCGCAGATTGACAGGCATTGCGATTTTAACCGGTCTTATTCTGAAGGGACGGTCATTTTCCTGCTTTTGTAACAGCGCATAAAGCAATACTGCGTTGAAGTATTCGGTGAGAGTGGCGTTGTATTTGTCTGCAACCGCCCTGACTTCACTGACCGACATGATTCCGTCAATGATATTTAAAGTATAAAAAGGTTCTTTCGTGCCTCTGACACGGTAAGTTTTTTCACCGGGGCGCGGAGGACACACTTTTGCATTCGCATAGCGCATATAGGCGTCTTCCAATTCTTCCGGTTCGGGTGCGTCGTGGATGTCCATCACGAAGCCGGACGGAGTAGTGGAATGTCCCAACAGTTCAAGATATACAGCCACAAGAGTCTGAAGTACGCACATACCGCCTGTTCCGTCGCCAAGGGCATGGTGAGCCTCAAGTGAGATTCGTCTGTCATAATAATAGACTCTGAGCAGATATCTGTTATTTGCCTTAAAAGGCATGGGCATGCAGGGATTCTTGATATCCTCTTTTACGAAAGGTCCCGGTCTGTTGTTAGGCTCGAGATAGCGCCAGAAAACGCCTTTTCTGATAGCAACTTTATATGTTGGAAAACGGGGCAGCGTCAAGTCGAGCGCTTTTTGCAAAAGCTCAGGGTCAATTTTTTCTTTAAGCACTACGGATAAACGGTATACTGAGGAAAAGTCTCTTCTCTGCAAGGTCGGATAGACGATAGCAGACAGATCCAGCTTGTACCAGATTTCTTTTCTGTTTTTTGGAAGCGACGGCTTCTTTTGGTCAAAAGTGGACATAGAAACTCCTGTAGTAAAATTTTATCAGTCTTTAGCGCTGTTAATAGTATACCACAGGAAAAAGACATACTGTATTAAAATTTGATAAAATCGACGGCAGGAATTATAAAGTATGATAAAGAAAGGGGCATAATTATTTTATGGCAGTTACAAAGAAGAACCAGAACTTAATGCATCTAATCAAAAGAATGCACAGCAGGGTGGAAAATACGGATATTGAAAAACACAGGCTGTCGCAGGACCATCTTGGCGTTTTGTTTGGAAGTAATAAGGAAGTGGATATTAAAGAAATCGTGATTGATAATATTCATTGCGAGTGGATTTC
>CAMWWS010000166.1 GCA_947178085.1 uncultured Lachnospiraceae bacterium
AGTCCGTATATGATGCAATAAATTTTTGTGCTTCATCAGATTATAATGACGGAACTCACATTAATTATAATGGTGCCTGCAAAATAACCGACTATCTTGCAGATTATCTCGCAAATAATTACACTCTGACTGACCATCGTTCATCACCCGATTATGCAATGTGGAATGATGACTTAGAAACTTATACGCAAATTATAAATACCTTGCAATAAACCGTTTTCCTCGTTCCTTTGTTTTTTTAGTCCAAAAAAGAAAATCGGATAAGCGTATCTCTAATAGAGAATATCGCTTATTTACAAGCATATTAATATACTTCTTACTGTCTCCCTGCGCATGGAGCACATTTGCCCTTAACAGCTTACCATCTTCTGTCACAAAATACGGCAATTTATTTTTAAACATAATCTTCTTAATACCATTCATCATTTGAAACGGCACCCCGTCACAGTTTACTTTTGAAGTCAGAAAAACATCAAAAGCCTGTCCATTCTGCTCAATAGCCAGGTTCCAAAAATCTTTACAACATTCCGTTACCCATAAATACAGCAACGACATATCACTGATTCCATAAGAAGCTTTACTTTCTATTAACTGAGTATGCTTGTTTATTAATCTCTCACTCCGGTCGCGGTACTGCGTTATAAGATACTCAGTGAAATCCGTAAGCCTCTCTTTTCGCCAATATGTTACATGCGGCACTATCATCCATTTAGAGGAATCCCTATAATACATACATGACGCTGCCATTTCATACTTTGGAAAATCCAGCATTGAATAATTGACAAATGTACAAACATCACTATCTGACATAATACATTCCTCTATTTGATTCTGCCTCATATATTCTTCTAACAAAAAATATCGTTCAAAACAGAATAACTCATACTCACAGCTGTTAGGGGATAAATGTACATAGAGACTCTTAAATTCTCGAAACTTTTCAGAACCCAGTTCAGAAACATCTGTCCATTTACTGCATACATTTCTATTTACATCATTTCCCAGCAAAATGACTTCTTCATTAAACTCTTTTGCAAGATTTATTGTCTGCCTCAAATACTTCTGTTTTCCCTTATGGATGAATATTACCGGCAAATTCTGCTTGATAGTTTTTCACCTCTCTTATAATATTCTGCACTCTCCCACGGATGTTGCCTGGTAAATATCATCACTTCCTTTAAAACACCCGTATTATATTTGCACATTTCTGTAGTTTCATCCTCTGGAGCAATATTCTTATCTTCCATTTCATGTAACTTCTTATAGAGCATATCATCCCATGCATCAAGTGGTCTGTCAAAGCACTGTATAAAGGCATATAAAACTTCTCTTGCTTTTTGTATCTGATCTCCATTCAGCCTTTCCATATTCTCAATGTGTAACAGTATTTCCCTATATTCATCTAACGTCTCAGGAGTCTTCGTATATCCAAAATCAGTATACATTGCTTTTCCACAGGCTATAACAGGAATCCCAAAACAGGGAAATTCCATACCGGAAGTTCCGCACACAGTAACCAATACATCCGCCACATCTTTCAAGCTTGCCGTACTGACATCGTCCGGAAAAAGATGCATGTTCGCCGTCTTATATCTCTCAAACATATCTTCAAAAGAATCTGTGGATTCATTATATCTGGCCCTTGCCGGATGCGGTTTGATAATCCAATTCCCATGATTCATTTCTGCAACCATCTTCAAAGTCTGCTCTGTCCAATCATAGTAGTCACGAAATGCAGTATATTCCGAATTAAACACAGCATCTGAAAAAGTATGACACATGATGATAACATTCTTTTTCTGTGGATCAAGCCCCATTGACACATTCCATTCCTCACGGGAAAGACTTCGCTTTCCCTGAAAAGCAACCTTATCGCGGAATGAACAGTTCTTTCCCTCAAAACGTGCATTCAGGTACTCATCAACCACTTCCTGATCTATATTATGATCAACCATTTGCAAAAAATTTTTCATCTGTGTATGCATTTCCCAGTGTCGATACCTTTGAAAAACTCCATCACTCACTGTCAGCGTATTTTCTCTACGCAAATTAATCTGTAGCAAATATGCATTTGCTTTATTCATATATTCCAAAACAATACCCTCATTGTATGCCCAATCGTCTGAAATACATACCTTGGGTGAGTATTTCTTCACGAGACGGCTTATTGTATCCGCAAACAATGAAAGTGAAAAAATTTTACGAAAACAGACTGCATTATCCACCTGTCTAATTGTTGACAAGGAAGATGACCGCAAGATATCGCCATAAATATTTTTTCCAACCGCTACTCCATTTATTTTAAGGGCTTGCAGTTCCAAGCCTGATTTTTTTCTAATTCGATATCCGGCAGCTATAAATAAACTTTTTATAATACCTGTTATATTTTTAACCATTTCCTTGTGAACATTGATTGCACTAATACCAAATGATTCATAAAGCGCCGTTAAATTAGGATTACCGCCCCAATCAAGAATGACTGATGCCAACCCCTTTTCCTTCTCCAACGCTTTCGCATATAGAATCTTAGGAAGCATAAGAGACAGTTCTTTATTAATCATAATAAAATTGATAAAGCAATAACCGCATTCTCTTTTTCTATTATCTTCCCATTGCGTTTTATTCCAATCAATAAACTGATTAAGTATCTGTTCATCCACATGAAACTCTATCCCGAATGCCTTTTTCCATAATTTCTTTATATTCATATCAATCTGCTCTCATCTACCCAATATTATATAAAAAATTTATCTATTATCTCCCGGATTGCACCGTCTCCGCCCTTTTTCTCTGTCACATAATCGGCTGCTTCTTTAGCCTCTCTCTGCCCGTTCGCGACACTAAAACTCATTCCGGCTGCACGCATAGTCTCTACGTCGTTGATATCATCACCTACATATGCAACATTTTCCAAAGTACATTGATATTTCTCACAAATTGCTTTTACCACTTCCAACTTATTCTCAATTCCACAATGTACTTCCGGCATTTTTAATTTTACCCCGCGTCGGCGGACCATATCCACATTTTCACCTGTGATGATTCCGGTAACAATCCCTTTCTCCCTAAGTAATCGAAATCCCATACCATCCTTTGTATTGAATTTCTTCATCTCATCACCCTGTTCAGAATAATACATTACGCCGTCCGTAAGGCAGCCATCACTATCTGTCAGGAAAATTTTGATATTGGCAGCTTTTTGTTTCAGTTCATCAAAATACTTTTCCTCTTGTTCACCATCTTTTCTACTCTCATCGTAACCTACTTCTGCAATTCCGTTCTTTTTCATCAAAGCTTCTATAATTATCCAGTCGCTTAATTCGTCAATCTCAAAAAAAGTATCCTCATTCATCTCTACTGCTTTTATCCTGCCGGACAATCTGTTTTTGCTCTTCATTAAATTCTCTTTGGACGTAATATAAAAAGCTCCATTCTCTACCAGATAACCATCAAATTCCTGCCGCCTCGGACGATGATACACATCATAATTGGAAGGTTTTGCATATCCGTCTTCCCCCACCATCCAATTAAACCGTTTCTGTCTGACTACAGACAGAACACTATCTGTATCCGACTCATCAAATAATTCAAATCCTCTATCCAGATCTTTACTTGTAAGCATGGGAGAAGTAGCCTGAATCAACACAATATTGTCAAACTCTCTTTCTGCTGCAAATTCCAACATGGCAAACTCCGTTGACGCAGTATCGGATGCCGACTCTGCGCTTCTTCCAATGACCTCCGCTTTTTCCATTGCGAAGGCTTCTACCGCCTCTTTGATCTGTTCACTGTCTGTCGCCACATATACTCTGTCAATCCGGCTGCATTCACATGCCGCTTTCACTGTCCAATATACTAACGGTTTTCCGCACATAGGGCGGATGTTTTTCAGAGGAATTGATTTACTTCCGCCTCTGACCGGGATAAACGCTACATTCATATAGTTCCCCTATCTTCTGTTTGACATATATCAGTTCTTACAATCAATGTTTACGATATTTTAATTTATCACGCTGCACCTGCTCTATCGGTAGTATTTCCTGAGGCTTATAAGTCAATGCTTTATATGCAGAATTCAGATTTCTTGCCAGCTTACGCACTCCATCCGGTTCAAGTGACGCTGCATGGTCTGTTCCCTTCCATGTACGGTCTAAAGTATAATGCCTTTCCACTACAGATGCACCAAGCGTATACGCAGCCACATCAATCGCAATACCCAAATGATGACCGGAAAAACCAATCCGCTTTACTATATCACCATATGCCTCTTTAATACGGGTAATTTCCAACAGACATACATCCTCAAACGGTACCGGATATCCCGAAGTGCAGTTAAAAATAACCAGATCCTTATTCCTCTTATTCTTCACAAAGAAATCTACAAGTTCTTTTTCTTCCTGATGGGTTGTCATTCCAAGTGATATCTGAATTTCCCCGCTGTAATTATCGCATAACCACTGTAACATTTCAAAATGATTATTGCAGGCAGACGGTATTTTAATAAACTCCGGATTCAGGGAAGCAATTTCTTTTGCAGAAGTCAGATCCCATACAGATGTGGAATAAGTGATTCCATATTCTTCACACCATTTTTTTAACTGGGCATGCTGTTCCACCGTAAACTCCAAATGTTCCCTATGCTCGCCGTAAGTTGCTCCATAAGAATTTGCCGGATTAGGGTGTGGGGCATTATATTGTTCTTTTGTCAGAAGTTCCTTATTACATCTTTTCTGAAACTTAATCGCATCTGCTTTACAAAAAATAGCTGCCACTTCGATCATTTCTTTTGCTATGTTCATATCACCCTTATGGTTACAGCCGGCTTCAGCTATTACATATGGTTTTTCGTAGTTCATTTTATCTCCTATCTGTCCGGCTAAGCGGATTCTCAATTTGTCTTTTCCGTTCACATTTTAGCAACAATTACAATAACTGTCAATGAATAGGCGGCTTCCTTAAAATTGTTTTAATCAATATCATACCACTTTTCTTCCGTACCATGCCCTGTATATAACATGATCACTATATCCGGCTTACTCTCTTTAATATACGCCCGAATGCTCCCACTAAATTTTTCCGGTGTAATAGCATCAATATACTCGTATTCCATAGATAAATATGGAATCACCATAGATCCAAAAGACTCTCTTAGCAATAATATTTTTTTCCCCCGATTCGGCACCCATGCCATCTCATTTTCTATCTGTATCAACGCCGGTTTTAAATACAGGAATGCACCATAAGCATTCACATAATACTTGCTTCCACGCAGAACATTATAATCAATCATCACCTCTTCAAAACTACCATGCTTAGGAATCTTATCTAAAGTAGGAATTTCCAGATTGTAACTCGTTTCAAATGAAGGTATCAGCAAGTCCATATCTTCTTTTCCTAAATTTGCCTTTGTTACCGTATGTCCATCACACCCCATATACCAGTTTTTCAAAGACATAACATTATAGTTATCCTTCTGTATATAACTTTCCTCATAAACCATACCGTAATTCTGCGCCAGATATTGTGAAATCTCATTTGCTGCCCATAAGCCCCCATACACATTCCAATGAGTATCTCCCTTAAAAAACAGGTCATAAAAATCAAGTTCCTGCTCATAAATTGATACTCTTAAATCCAAACAATCTGTTCCGCCGCTTTCTAACTTTTCTACTAAACTGTCGGCAATCTGATTAATTTCACTTTCCCCATACATCTCTATATAACCGGCATCATATTTATTTTCTTTGATAGGAGCCTGTACATAAATAAACGAAATGTCCTGTTCCTTTAGGTTTCTATCCAAATCCATGATTTTATCCGCTAGTGCCTGAACTTCTTCCTCATCGGCTTCTATATCCATATAAAATGGCGAGCGGATGATCACACCGCCATTTTCCGAATACATATAGATATTTTCTGCATCTATCATCTGATTACCCACTATCCGATCGACCATACCGCTGACTGCCTGAAGATCTATTCCAAAAGGCAGGAAATCACAGGTATAATTTTCAATCGTATTCTGCATAGATAAATACTTTGTAAGTATTGTATTTACCTTACTTTCCAGTTTTCCTACAATATTTGCCCACTTATTTTCCTCTGCAATGCTTTCTCCCGGCAGGATATCAACCTCCTCTGTCTGTTCCCACTCATGCGGGTAACGGCTTGCCCAGTCCACTCCAATTTCTTTATAGCTGTTTCCCCAACCGGTCACGCACAGATCCGTTATCCAGTTTTTTATCTCAAACCGGTCAATAAGAATATTTTTTATCAAAAACTGCCCACTCACCATAAAAAACATCACGATGATTAATATAACAAAAAAGAATGCAGATATGTAATTAAC
>CAMWWS010000167.1 GCA_947178085.1 uncultured Lachnospiraceae bacterium
GAGCGCCTGGTTTGGGACCAGGAGGTCGCAGGTTCGAATCCTGTCACCCCGATTAAGGTCATAAAAAATTAATATGTATACATGCAGGTGTAGTTCAATGGTAGAACACCAGCCTTCCAAGCTGGATACGTGGGTTCGATTCCCATCACCTGCTTTTTTTATTTCTCCCTTTTCAGAATTGTATACTCGTTAAAAATAGGATATAATTGCACTAACAAATTCCGGTTTGTCGAATGTTTTATGGGAACACTTTTCCGAAAAGGGGGAGAAAGAAAAATGAAATTACAGGAAACTGACATATATTTGACAACGTTAAGCAGAGAAGATTGCAAAACCCTATGGAATGATTTTGAATATGATTTTGATAATCCGACAGAAGAGCTGAATTTAGGTCATTCTGACGAAAAGGCGGAAGGCTGGTTTGATGAAATACAAAAGTTACAAGGAAACCGACATATCCGTCTGGGAATTTTCAAAAATGACGGGACTGTCATAGGTGATGTCGCGTTGCAGGATATTGACAGGGTTAATCGGAATTGCAGCGTTGGCATGGGTATGGCTAAAATAGAAAACCGCTCTAAAGGTTATGGCACACAGGCAGTAATGCTGATGTTGAATTATGGATTCAGGTATTTAGGTTTGGAAAGAATAACCGCAAATACATTAGACTTAAACATAGGCGCCCAAAAGCTCTTAGACAAATGCGGTTTTGTTTTAGAGGGCAGAGAAAGAAAATCTGTTTATCTGAATTCCGAAATGCATGATAAGCTGAATTATGCAATTCTTAAAGAAGAATTCTTAGCTATGGGATATGAATATTCACGCACCTAATATCTCCTATTCGGAATAAATATATTTTCCAAATTCATATGCTTTTTGTAAATGGTCTGTCTCTTCAATCTGTGGTCTGCCGTTGGTATCCCCACAGCCACCGGCAAGAACCATTCCTTTATCGTTAAAGCCTATATAATTTACGAGTGCAAACTTGTAATAGGAAACCGCCTGTTCAAATGTCCAGAAGAAATCATCTGCTGAAGTCATGAGCAGGGCGCAATCTTTAATCGGATATTTTTCATATCTTCCATATGGCGGATTAGGGTCTTCTTCTGCAATACAGTAAAATCTCTCAATAAATGCTTTTAATTTGGAAGATACGGTCCAGAAATAAAGCGGAGACGCAAATACAATACAGTCCGCAGCTTTTATTCTGGGTATAATTTCATTAAATGAATCTTTTTGTATGCAGGGTTTTCCATACCGGCAGGCGTTGCAACCGAGACATCCCTTGACTTCATTTTGTATAAGAGAAATGATTTCAACTGAATGTCCGCTTTCTTTTGCACCGGACACAAAGCTGTTGACAAGCTGGGCAGTATTCCCGTTAGCTCTGCCACCGCCTTGTATAATAAGGATTTTTTTAGTTTTGCACATAATAATAACCCTGACCCTTTCCCGACCAATATTCTCCACTCATATTATATATCGACAATATTAAAAATTCCACTAACAAAAATTCATTGCACTTTATTCCCGCACATGCTATAATCATTAAAAATACGCTTAGGCAGATTACGAAAGGAGAAATACGATGGCAAATTTTTACGAGGTAATTAAGATGTAAAACTGAATATTTGGTACATGCAATTCACGAGGTATATGTTCTCTTTATTGTTGTACCGATTTAAGTAACCTTTCGTGAATACTATAACTTTCGGTTGTAGCACACTCATGGGGTGTGTTATTTTTATACCCATAAACCGCCGCAGGAAGTACCCACTAATAATGGTTGCGTTCTGCGGCATTTTTGCGCTCATTCTCAGGCGCTGATTTAAGAAAGGAGTGTTTAGTTATGAGAGTATTTCAAATTACCAGAACAACAAAAATGATTACGGAGGGCTTTAATATTGGATTTAAAAAAATATGGCTTTATGCCGGACATGATGCCGGAGAATGCGCGAGGTATCCCGGCAAGAATAACAGCTGTTCATAAGGAGCGATATGCATTGGTTTGCGAGTATGGAGAAACATACGGAAGACTGAAAACAAAAGAATATTTCGGAGGCTTTGAAGAGTTCCCGACTACCGGAGATTTTGTCCTTATAAACTACCTACCCGGCAGTGACAGTCAGATTATCAGAACACTGCCCCGAAAAACATTCTTCTCCCGCAGGGACCCTACGCCGGGTCGGGGCGAGCAGGCGGTTGCATCAAATTTTGATTATGTATTTATCATGCAGTCATTGAATCACGACTTCAACGCAAAACGTCTCGAACGGTACCTGACTTTAGCATGGCAATCAGGAGCAACTCCGGTTGTAATATTGACAAAAGCAGACCTCGTGGACAATAGTGTCCCGTATATCCGAACCGTAGAAAGTTATGCCGCAGGTGTGTCCGTATGTGCTGTAAGCTCAAAAACCGGAACAGGTCTTAATGCACTGTCTGCATACATGTCACCCGGTAAAACCGTCGTATTTCTCGGCTCATCCGGCGTGGGTAAATCAAGCCTTGTAAATGCGCTTGCAGACGAGGATATCATGGCAGTGAATGACATCCGAGAAGATGACAGTAAAGGGCGGCACACAACAACACATCGGCAGCTGATTATGCTGAAAAACGGTTCAATGATAATAGATACACCCGGTATGCGTGAACTTGGTATGTGGGATGTCTCAAACGGACTGGGGGAAGCATTTACCGATGTCGAACAATATTTAGGAAAATGCAAGTTCAGCGATTGCAAACATCAGACCGAACCCGGTTGCGCAATTAAGGAAGCTATTGCAAATGGTGAATTATCACGTGAGCGTTGGGCGAGCTATATCAAACTTAAAACCGAAGCAAAATATTCGGATAACAAGTCTGCTTTCCTACGGCATAAGCAGCAGCGGAATAAAAATATCTCAAAGTTTAGCCGGCAGAAAAAATCGGAAAATAAAAGATACGGAGGTGATATGGGTTGAATATCAATATTAGGAATGAAGTACCTGCAGATTACCGCATTGTAGAGGAACTGACGCGCGAAGCTTTTTGGGGCAATATGGACCACCCCACTTGCGATGGAGAACATCTTTTGGTTCACAAATTAAGAAAACTGCCCGCCTTTGTGCCGGAGCTTGATTTTGTTGCGGAAGCAGATGGTGAAATCGTTGGTCACATCATTTACAGTTTAGCGAAAATAATAACGCCGGATAATCGGGAAATTAAAGTTTTGAATTTCGGTCCTCTCAGTGTACATCCGAACTATAAAAGAAAAGGAGTGGGTTCGGCTTTGATGCATTACTCCATTGCTGAGGCAGCAAGACAAGGATATCGTGCAATCATTTTCTACGGGCATCCCGATTATTACCCGAGATTTGGGTTTAGGCGAGCAAGCCGATATGGTATCGTATCGGCAGACGGAAGCAGTTTTGACGCTTTAATGGCAATGGAACTGTACGCTGGCGCCCTGAATGGTATTACAGGACGTTTTATGGAAGACGAAGTATATGAGGTTGATCCGGAGGAGATGGCTGAATTTGAAAAAAGTTTTCCCTACAAAGAACCGGTAGAGCTTGCGCCTGTTGAAATCCTGACCGACCAACTTCCCGAGTGTGTTAAACAAACATTTGCACAGCATGGAATCAAGTTTGTATCACAGCTACAGCGCTTCAGCGGCGCAGAACTCCTTAACTGGGATGGTATGAATGAGCAGCTGCTTAAAAAAGTCAACAGTTTACTGTCACAATTGGGGCAGCCTTGCAAACTTCTGCCTTCGTCTTATATTTAGCAGCTTACCGTTCTGAAAGAATGATTGGGATTTATTTACAACTCACCGTATACCGGGTTATAATATTAAAAAGCATATTCTGAGGGTACTATGAAGAAAAAAAGAACTTATCAGATTTTGATATCGGCAATAGCGGTAATATCACTCTTATGTATATTAACAGGTATATTGATTATAAATAAAAAAATTAAAATCACTCCAATACTTGCCTCCAAATTTGAAGTGACCGGTGTTGATGTATCTCACTATCAGGGCACAATTGACTGGGCGAAACTGGCTGAGCAGAATTTGTATTTTGCATTTATTAAGGCAACAGAAGGAAGCAGCCACATAGATGAATGTTTTTATGATAATTGGCAGGAAGCCGGGAAAACCGGCCTTTGCATTGGAGCCTATCATTTTTTCAGTTTTGACAGTGATGGGGAAACTCAGGCACAGTTATATATTGATACGGTAGGTAATCTGAGTGGGAAAATATCGCCTGTGGTTGATGTGGAGTTTTATGGGGACAAAGAAAGCAATCCGCCTCCAAAAGACGAGGTAGCTAAGCAGCTGGGTAATATATTAAATGCGTTAGAAGAATATTATCAGGTGAAACCTGTTATCTACACGACTTATAAGGCATACAACTGCTATATTAAGGGCGCGTTTGATGAATATCCACTGTGGATTAGAAATGTTTATTATCGGCCATTTATCACAGGAAATAAATGGACATTTTGGCAGTATACGGATACTGCGGTTTTGGACGGGTATAAGGGAACAGAAAAATATATCGATATGAATGTGTTCAGGGGAACGCAGGAAGAATTGAAAGAGTTTATCGTGCAGTAAGTATTGAAGCCTGGCAGATTCCGGCATAACTGCAGAAATATAGAAAGGAGCAAATTATGTATAAAAATATTGAAAAACAAACTAAATTACAGCTTAAAGACCTTGTTGAGTATCAGACCGGTCAGGTTGTAAGCAAAACACTGGTGCAGAACGAAACAGTCAGTATGACGATTTTTTCTTTTGATAAAGGAGAGGAAATCTCTACACATGCCGCAGGTGGGGATGCAATGGTAACGGTTCTGGAAGGAACAGGAAGATTTACGGTAGACGGTCAGGTTTTTATTTTGAATGCAGGCGAGACACTTATTATGCCGAAAGATATTCCTCATGCAGTATACGGTGAGGAACGTTTTAAAATGCAGCTTACGGTTTCATTTTAGTACCATAACTGAAAATAATAACGGGCTGTTTCAGCATTCATGAAACAGCCCGTTCGTTATTACAGGTAATTAATTGTATAATGCGCTTCGCCTTCCCTGTCTATATCCATTATGACATACGAAGGTCTTTTTCCCGCCTGTCTTGGGTAGCTCAGGCTTCCGGGATTGACCAGAGTTAAGTCTGCTGCTACGTCTACGACAGGCTTATGAGTATGTCCGCACATCACTATATCTGCGCCCCTGTCTCTGGCCTCCTGCTTTATGGTTTCATAATTCATATAAACATAATAATTATGTCCATGTGTAAGCCACACCTTATAATCCCCTATCATAAATTCATCCTCTTTAGGGATATTGGACCAGAAATCATTATTCCCCTGCACAATATGTACCGTACATCCCGCCGCGTCGGCAATTATATTTTCGCCGCCTTCCACATCACCGCAATGCACCACCATATCAACCGGACCTACTCTATGTATTACTTCATAAAAATTCGCATTATGACGATGCGTATCACTTACAATAAGTATTTTCATAAATCTCCTGTTATATTATTTTCTCAAGTTTTTCTTTCATAGCTCTTAATGCCCTGCCTCTATGGCTTATTGCGTTTTTATCCTCTTCGCTCAACTCGGCGCAGGTACAGCCATATTCCGGAAGATAAAAAATAGGATCGAAACAAAATCCGTTTTCTCCCTCCGGCTTGTATGCAATCCGCCCTTCTACGCACCCTTGCGCCGTAATCACTTTTCCGTCCGGAAGAGCCGCTGCAATCGCACAAACAAACCTTGCCGTACGCTTTTCATCCTCTACGCCTTCTAAACGTCCTATAAGGTTGGCATTTTTTATATCATAAGAGGTATTTTCTCCCATATATCTCGCCGAATAAATCCCCGGTTCTTTGTTAAGATAATCTATTTCAAGACCTGAATCATCAGCTAACACAATATGATCTGTCATAGCGGCTACAGCCTTTGCCTTAATTACCGCATTTTCTTCAAAAGTTGATCCATCTTCTATGATATCCGCTGAAATTCCAGCTTCTTTCATAGAAAGTATTTTCACATCCATATCCCCAAGAATCTGTCGTATTTCATGCATTTTCCCTTCATTACCGGTTGCAAAAATGATTGTTCGTTCCATAACAATAACCATTCCTTTTTATCTTCTTAGTTGTACATCCTAATACGAATCATATGCTGATAAAATTGCCTGATAAATTCCTTCCGCAATTTTCCCAATATAATCATCTCTGTTCAGTAAAATTGCTTCCTGTCCATTACTTATATAACCGACTCTTATCGCTGCTGCCGGAAAAACCGACTTTTCTATAACCTGCTCCTCTGCGGTGGAC
>CAMWWS010000168.1 GCA_947178085.1 uncultured Lachnospiraceae bacterium
TTATTATATTGTATTATTATATAACAATATTTGACAATTTTCTATGAGAACATACATTCTGTACGGTTATAATAAATAATTAAAG
Source organism: uncultured Lachnospiraceae bacterium (assembly GCA_947178085.1). The sequence continues at coordinate 86 of CAMWWS010000168.1, forward strand.
CCTGACATTTTAAATTGACCAGGCTCTTTAGTATATTACTTTACAATTTATTTATTGTTTGCACTTCTTTATTCAATCTAATAGTACTATGAATTAAAAAAAATGTAAATGCAAATTTGATTTAGGCACTTTGCGCACTTTAAAATACTAATGCCTCGGAAGTATCTGTTCACAGGCTTCTCTGAGTAACTTGCGTAGCCAGTAGTAATAAGCTTTTTCATTGATGCCATTGTCTGGCGGAAACACCGGCAGATTTTTATTGGCATTCGGTTATGGTGTTAAACCAGTTGGTACGTCTTACATCGTGAGTTGATTGATCCATGATAGTTAGTCCTCCTCTAAAAAACTACTAGCTTTTTCGTGTCTTTTATAGCGTCTCATAAATATGCTGGTCAGCCAAGGAGATGGCTTTGACATTTACATCAAAAACACATGATTTATGGCTATATAATTACTGCTTTAATCTCGTCTTTGGTCTCATTATCCTCCTATATCATTACCAAAGGGCTCGCTATGGGTTGTATACACCTCTGGCATTTCTGAACAAAATTTTCATAAGTTCACCGTTCCCTTTAAAGAAACTGATTTTTGTTGGTATTTTTCCTGTCTTGGGATATGCTCTTATGACTGGGATTTCACACGCCTTCATACCAATTTTTGTCGCTCGAACCGAAAGATATGCTAAAAGCTCATATGTCATGAAGATATCTAGAAGCGGCTGAACCCTATCATCTGTAATATATCTGGCTGAGTATGCCCGGTATGCATTCGTAGTATCAGTAAATCGCTGATGTGCTGTAATCGATATAATGGGTGCGTAAATAAATTTTACAGCTATCATTCTAGCAAACGGTGTATTAATTGCTTTTCCACCTTTTACAAAACGTGAACCCTGAATCAAATCATAACCTTCTTCAAGTTTCTCAATGAAACGTGGTACATTTTTCAATACTATACTTATTATTACCATCAATTATCACTATTCCTTTATAACACCGCTGAAGAGCCCGCCAAATTCCCATGCGTAACTGCGCCTCCTGCTTCCCTACATCCCGTATCACGAGAGGTGTATTAACCCTCAACTCGCGAAGCCTTGTTTTCTCTGTTCAGCCATCTGTTGAACCGCCGTCACAAATTGCAATATCTACACAATCAGCCACATGATATTTCAAAGCTCGCCTTAGCTCCTTTACAATCATTTAATAAAATATATTTCCATTAATGTGTTATTGCTTACTCTTAATTGTTATATTTATTTTGAACATTTCGATTATATAAATAGAATGTGAAGTACAGAAACAATGTAAGTCCTCAATCATAGGTACCATAAAATAAAAAGTCCTGCATTTTGCGAAATTAAGGTATTTTTAATTAACCTTGAAAAATTAAGATTTTTTATACTTGGACATTACTTTTGGACACGCGGATACCAAGAAAGCAAGCAGGATTTCTGTAATATGGTCACAGGCTTCATGCGCAATGGTACTTTTGGCATTAGGCGCACCGATTGATTTCACTATCTCGGAAAAAGGTCATCTTGCATGGGCATTATCTGAGAACGCGAATAATACCCGTGCGAGGCACAAACATGACGAGACAGGAAATGGAACTTCCCGCCCAGGAATAGCAAATTTAAAAATAATAAAAAATGCACAAAACTTGTCAGTTTTGGTCATGTCATATACCCTAATATAGTATATAATAAATATAATTTATTTATAAAATGGTGGAAATTGGGAGTAATATAACATGTATAGAAATGAAAGAAAGCACAAAATAAACCAAACTTCAGAAAGGAGCTGATACCATGAAACGAATCCTGTCTCTTATCCTGTCTCTGCTTCTGGTTATTGGGCTTGGGTCCATGACCGCCTATGCTGCCCAGAGTGACGGTCTCACTATTAACTTTGGAACAGCAATCTACTCCATTTCCAAAGAGACCTTTATACGCATGGTGCCCGAGCCTGCTTCTCAGGCGGAGTGCGGTGAGGATGAGTTCGTCACCCTGATCATCAATATCACAAACGACTCCAGTGCGCCGGTCACGCTTTCTAACCCCTATGTCAGAATTGACGGTGGAAAAGCACTGGGGTGGGTGGATTTCACTATGCAGCCTGGCGAGAGCAGAATCCTTCACGTATACAACGCAAACCCGCAGTATTTGACGCCGGGTCTCCATACAGCGGTTTTCTATGAATCGGATCAGCCGCTGTATTTCGGACGCTTTAGCATTGGCCGAGATTGGTCCAAAGTGATGAAACTACCCTCAAAGGAGCAGATTGCAGCCCGGCCCGGCGACGAACGGTCGCCTTATATGTACACATGGCTCTCCGTCGGCTACAATGTCCGATATGACGCCTACTGTGTGGATTTTAAGTCGGATTATCTCCCCACTGGCACCTACAGTTGTTTGTTCAACGGGTATATGGATTATTCCAGTTTAAAAAATCAGTATACGTCCGTTGATAATAATGGCAGCATCTCCCTCTATGGGGGCTTGCAGCGCACAGAAGAGGGAACCAATTCCATTCTGTCTTTCTGGGATATTTACTGCAACGACGAAGCCGGAAATACGACTATCATCCGACCTGTGCGGATTTATCCGGCAGAGAAGACTGATAACGACTCTTTTACCGGCGAGGGTGACGGAGCCCATACTCTGATTCCCTTTGAGTGGAAGGCGGGTCACTGGTATCGGATGTTGTTGCTATGCGGAATCTCGGAAAACACTGGCAATACCACCGTAGAGCAGTGGTTCCAGAACCTGACCACAGGCGAATGGATCCATGTCTGCACCTATGACACCGGCGTAAAGGACAGTTGCTTTATCGGCAACATATGCTTTTTCTCTGAAAACTTCCTGAGACAGTATGCCGGCGAGGTGCGTTCTCTGGAAGTTACCAATGTCCGCATCCATACCGATGAAGGCTGGCAGGATGTTGTAAGTACTCCAAGCGGCACCTCTCTCCAAGCGGTGGGAGTCCACGCAAACGCCTACGGCAGCTGGGAGGCAGGTACAGACGGGAACTCGTTTTATATGATTACCACCGGCGTATCCGGCTGGGGTCGCACAGCGAATACAGGGGCAATGTCCATCAAGAACATTGAGAGCGGCAGCCCTTTCTAGGAAAACACGTCGAAGGAACCCTTCCATTTTGCAGACGGGCGCTGAGATAATCGCTGAAAGCAAGAGTCGACCTGCGACCAGAATTTCGTCTTTGCTCATTAGCCCTCTGGTCGTAAGCGCTCAATAACATAGTGCCTTAAAAAATATTTGCACACATGAGATAATAACCTCCTTCATTAGACTTTTTCAAGTTTTTCGAGTCTAATGAAGGAGGTTATCTCATGGATCAGGTTACTTTAGCCAAAAATCAGATGCGTGCCGAAAACTGGCGTGACCTTATCAGCGCATGCCAGCAAATCGAAAAGAACGTTGTTAACTGGTGTCAGGAATACGGCATCAACGCAAAAACATACTATTACTGGCTCCGGAAACTCAAAAAACAGGAATTGTCTGGTAAGGAACTTCCCATACCGGTTCTGGAGGCTTTCTGGTGCTGGCTTGATGCACTAGGCAGAGCGATGACATATGCAAAAAACCAGAAACCATATATGGATAACTATCTGATGGATGGCAGATGTGCCATTTCCAACAATGCAGCTGAAAACGCCATCCGGTCATTCACTGTGGAAAAAAACTGGCTGTTCGCGGATATGCCCAAGGGAGCAGATGCTTTTGCTGCCGTTTGCAGTCTCGTTGAAACTGCAAAAACCAACGAAATTAATGTCTATACTTATCTGCAGTATCTGCTTATATACATGCCGGATATCAACTGGCCAAATCATCCGAAAGAGCTGGATGACCTGATGCCCTGGTCGGAGACAGTACAGGCTAAATGTAAACAACAGCCGGTAGGATGGTATTATACGCCATCTTCTATTTATTTTCTGGGCACTATGTTGTTGAGTGCTTACATTAAAAACGACTATCACTTTCTCTATAGTATGTAATTTTCCATTTAAAGATAAAAAAGTCTATGTTAATAACCACTAACTCCTATCAACAGAAGCTTTCTATCTTCTCCACCATCCTATCCCAACTAAGTCAGTAAGCTTCTTTTTTCACATTTTCTGTAAACTCTTCCTGCTTATGTTGCGTGAAATATTTAAAAATCACTTCTGCTAATGCTTTTCCGTTCCTTGATTCTACAACATATCCCGTCTTTCCATCTTCCACTACATCCGGCAACCCATTGGTAACGATTACAGGTTTCTCAAATCCATAAGCAATCTGTACAATCCCTCTCTGAGTCGCTGACTCATAAGGTAATACCACTAAATCGCTTGCCGCATAGTACTTCTCCTCCTCATGATTCGAAATATAATCATCCATCACTTTGGGAATGCACTATATATCCATCACCATGTTTCAAAACTGTCTTTGTTAAGAATTTGTCTAATGGAATTCGTTCGTGGGGAAATACATTATGACAGATAAAAGTCTTCTTTATCTTCTTTCCGATTGCTTTCGCCAGTATCCAATAACATTGGGCATTGTACGGATGCCACCACTATATGATAACATATCAGTTTTTTGTCTGATTTATATGAAACATATAGTCACTATAATCCTTTTGTTCTTTTTTATAAAGCAACTTAGAATACTGTATCTTATACGATATCATCTCTACATTATGCCTGGATCTCAATGCACGAAATAAAAAGCTTGTATTATGAGCAATACCTCCTTTATATGGATATGCCGAACCAATCAATACAATATTTTACACAACAACGCTCCTACTATCGCTTTGACCGTATGTGCAAGTACTGGAATCACCCATTCTCACACATTTTTATTCTAAACAAATATAAGTTGTCAAGCTTTTTCCCTCAATATTCCTACTATCCTCTCGCTAGCATGTCCATCTCCATAAGGATTCACAGCCTGAGCCATTTTTTTATAAGCCTCTGAATCATTCAGCAGCCTCTTAACCTCTGTATATATAACCTCCTCATCGACACCTACTACTTTTACTGTTCCAGCCTCAACTGCCTCAGGGCGTTCCGTCTCAGTGCGCAGAACAAACACAGGTTTCCCAAAATGCGGGGCTTCTTCCTGTATCCCACCAGAATCCGTCATAACCATAAAACACCTAGCCATCATATTATGCATGTCCAAAACATCTACAGGTTCGGAAAGAATCACATTACTGACATCTGATAAAACAGCAAATACCGTATCTCTAACCATAGGATTAAGATGTACCGGGTATATAAACAAAACATCGTCTTGTTCTACAGCTAATCTCCTAATGGCTTTGCAAATATGCTGAAGCGGTTTTCCTAAATTTTCTCTTCTATGTGCTGTTACTAAAATTACACGTTTATTCACAAAATCAACGTCCTGCAGCTTTCTCTCATGATATACATGTTCTTTCTGTACAGTGCTCGCAAAAGCGTCAATAACCGTATTTCCTGTTACATATACATTCTGGCTAATTCCTTCCTGCCTTAAGTTCTGCTCATTCTGTTTGGTTGGAGCGAAAAACACTGTAGAAATTCTATCGATTAAAAGACGATTCATTTCTTCCGGAAAAGGTGAATAAATATCTCCAGTACGAAGTCCGGCTTCTACATGACCTACCGGAATCTGTTGATAATATGCTGCCAACGCAGCTGCACAAGATGTCGTAGTATCTCCATGCACCAGAACGATATCAGGTTGCTCTTGTTTCAAAATTGGCTCAATCTTCTCCAAAATAGACGTAGTAATAGTAGTCAGCGTCTGTCTATCTGTCATGATATTTAGATTATAATCTTCCTTTATGTCGAACACTTCCATTACCTGCTGTAACATTTCACGATGTTGCCCCGTCAAACATACCACACATTTAATATCTTTTTGCTTCTGCAATTCCAACACCAACGGACACATCTTGATTGCTTCAGGTCTGGTTCCGAACACTACAAATACTTTCATCAATATCTCCTAATCTGTCTAAAACAAGCGTTTATCCATAATTTCATTTACATAAAACTATTACCGATATTGTTTATTATACTACCACCAAATTACCTTGTCCATTAATTTCATTTCTTGGTTGTTGAGCACTTACTTTGAAAAGATAGGTACAATTTAAAATTGGAAATAAATAAATGCATTATCACCGTCATAAGAAAAAATTATAACAATCCAGATTATCATGCATATTAATAC
>CAMWWS010000169.1 GCA_947178085.1 uncultured Lachnospiraceae bacterium
TTTCGTCTTCCCAAGTCCATCGCTTTTCAACGTCAATTTTCTGAACAAGCTCTTCCTGTGTTGGTTCTGAAGGAAAATTACCACATTTTGAAAATACTTTATTTTCCATTTACAAATTCTCCAATTTATTTGAATATCCTTATTTCTTTTGGCAATTCTCACAAAAATACACTACCCCGCCTAAGAAATTTGCTTTATGGATCTCATGTCCGCATTTAATACATGACTCATACAAGGTATTTTTACTTAACTGGGTAATATATTTTCCCTTTTGTCCAAACAAATCCCTTTCCGTATCCCGACAGCCTTGTTCACACATTTCCTTAAGGATTTTCCTTACTGAAGCATATAATGACATAAAGTCAGTCTCGGAAGCTTCTCTCATGTCAAAGCGAGGATCAATTCCAGCATCCCACAAGATATCCTGCAATACACCATTCCCAAGGCCCGGTATTCTCTGCTCGGTGGCAAGGAATGCTTTTGCGGTTATTTTTTTATGATTACCAGGATAAAGACTCCGAAAATATTCAAAGGTAAATTCATCACATAGAGGATTTATCTTACTACTGGAGGATATATAGTAACCTTCCGTACATTTCCCCTTCGGAAACACAAATATAATGCCATACATTTGTATTGACACAAAAACCGCCGTCTCATCATCAAAATAAATGGCCAATTGATGCTTTTTCGGAAATTTCTTTTTATCTTCATAATATTTGGGATACGCACCATCAGCAAACACTACCATACAATCCTCAGTATCCATTTCAATCATACCTCCATGATAGGTCGCATTCATGACAGTTTGTCCTTCGAGTAAGTCTCCATATTTCTCAATATCACCATGAAAGAATGCAAAACTGTGAGGTGTATGTAATACTTCAATATTACTTATTATTTTTCCTGCCAGGTTCTTCTCTATCTGGCTGGATATCGTATAGCTTTCCGGTAACTCTAACATATTGTTTCCTCCTGACAAATGCTAAATATGCATCTTACTTCTTGATTACAGGCTCATCTTTTATTTTGATTTTATTTTTCAATCATATCAAATCTGTCCAATTTCTCTAACATAGCAAGCATGCGATACGTTTCATATCCAATAACAATGAACGCCGTCGTGTCCTTCCAATAAATCTCCATTTTTGCCGGAATAACCTCATTGCATGAGAACAGGCAACTCAAAATCCAATCTGCCAAACTTCCTAAGTATGTCCAAATCGCGTATGATAAAATTACTACACCAATAATAGTTTCCAATCGTCTGTTCAGCCACGCACCACCGCTTGCCATCCGGATGGGGGTTGCTTTGTTCATATGCGTCAAGCTCCTCGGCAGAAGGAAATTGAAACTCGTGTGTGCCAAGCAGCGAATCAATGATTGTGTCCAGATTCATATCCACAGTGCGTCTGCACTCCGGATAAAAGCTGTTTTCCGGAGAATTGATAAAATACACCGGCAGCGGCAGCCATGCCGGATATGTTGCAGGGTCATATTCTTTAATGTTCAGTGCTGACGGATCGTAATCCGGATAACCATTAAGAAGAACCTGTCCACATTGTTTATACCGGTCTTTCAAATTTTTTGCTTTACAGTAGATGCTGCTATTTTCGTCTGCGTGTTTGAGTATGAAGTCTGCAAGACGCTTAGTTACTCCAATATCGGCTTCTGATGCTTTCTTAGAATCGAAATGAAACCATGGCATATGCGCGAAGTCATTATTACTGGGAATCCCCTGCATTCCCACCCAGCCGTCGTCCAATAGATAAGCCTCGGAATTCAGATATTTGATGATACCTTCAATGATTTTACTTTTTATGTTGCTTTCATAATCACCTGTCGTATCCAGATAATCCAGCGCGATGCATACTGTATATGGTGAGGAGTTGGGGTTCCAGTTGTTGCACTCGAGGTTGTATCCAAAACCTCCGTCCTCATTTTGGTAGCTGGACAAAACCGATAGGAAATCATCACAGCTTCCATTTTCAAAAAGGAATTTCCATTTCGCATAGTCAAGAGGTCTCGCGCTACGGTGAACCAACTTTCTTAATCTCAAAAATTCATCAAGGGATATTTTTTTCATTGTCATTACCTCTGCTTTATTTTTATTTATGCTTACGTTTATTATATCATAAAATTCCTGTCACCATATGTCATGTTTTACCGCAGTTTATTCATCGTGTCCAATGAGTCGCCATTTATGGGCAAGACAATTTGAGCATGATGATATATAATTTTTTTCGGAGGTGAGGATATATGGATCAAATAAAAGTCGGAAAATTTATTGCTGAATTGCGCCACCGAGATGGTCTTACACAAGAAGCACTTGGTGCAAAAATAGGAGTGACAAATAAAACCGTATCGCGTTGGGAAAATGGAAATTATATGCCTGATATTGAGATGCTTCAGATGCTCGGAGACATATTTCATGTCAGCATTAACGAATTGCTGGCAGGATGTTACCTAAATGACGAGGAATTTAAGACGGAAGCCGATAAGAATATAGTCAACATAATCAAAGATAGTGCATTTTCTTACAAAGAAAAATTTACTTTTTGGAAAAGAAAATGGCTCAAAGAACACATTGCACTAATCATTTTGTGGGCTGTTATATTTATTATTTTTTGTTTATATGTATATGTTAAAAAGTATGTTGTAATCACATCATTAACACCATTAATTGGACTTGGCATATACGCTTACTTAAGAAATAAAATGATGGCATATATCGAAAGGAATATATATGGATAGAGCGGAATAGATACGCCCTGCCCAACTCTCACAGATCTATCCATATTCCTTCATCGTGAATACTGGCTCTCTCCACCGCACGGTAGAACCGCTGAGCTTCCTCATTCGCAGCCATTAAGGCTATAAGCTGGCCCGCCCCAGCCTGTTTCATCCTATATCGCAATTCTGCAAGTAAGGCCTGGGCAATCCCGGCGTGTCGGCTGCTTTTGACCACACAAATCCAGTCCAAATAGCCATTCACTGAGCCGTCAAATCGGCTGGCTATAATAGAGCCGTCAATGCGACCCACCACTTTACCGTTCTCACAGGCCAGCAGGGAGACAGCGTTGGAAAATCGTGGGTCATCGAAGGTTGCTTCCACCCTCTTTTGGTATGCTTCATCAATTTCCCAGTTATAAAAAGGCTCCTCAGCCCGTAAACGACGCTCAAAATCAATCACATCCGGAATCATTTCCCGAGTGTAGTCCAAAATTTCCATTCTATTTTTCCTCCAATATTAAATAAGGTAAAAGGTTTAGCTAAAAGTTTAGCATAGCAAGACTATAAAATCAACCTGATGGAAAAGATACTATTTATATATCAGCGTAACAGTATTGTTTTGCCTGCGCCATAAACATATTATAGTAATGACCTCTCCTACGCATCAGTTCTTCGTGGCTTCCTTCCTCTATCTTCCGTCCTTTTGACAATACAATGATCCTGTCCGCCTTCTTCGTCGTAGTCAGCCTGTGCGCAATAATCATAATTCCCTTACCAGCCTCATTCTTTAAAAGCAGTTCATTCAATCCGGTCTCGCTTATTACATCCAGTTCACTTGAAGGCTCGTCCATAATAACAAACGGCGGTCTGCGAAATGCCCTTGCTATCGCCAGTTTCTGCGCCTGTCCTCCTGAAAGGACTATTCCCTCATCATCAAATTCCTTTGTCAAGACCATGTCCGTTGAAATTCCTTTCAAAAATTCGTCTTGTGCATATAAGCTTCCTGCCAGTGCCATTTGCAGTTCTTCCTCATCCCACCTATCATCAAGCATAATGTTCCCGGCAACACTTGCTGGAAAAAAAGCAAAATCCTGAAATACCGCAGAAAACATTTTTCGGTAAGCAACAATATCCGTTTCACTAAGGCTCTGTCCATTCATAAGAATCTCTCCGTCATTCGGCATATAGAGTCCAAGCAAAAGTTTGACCAATGTAGATTTTCCCGAACCTTTTTCCCCAACAACAGCCAGTGTCTCGCCTTTACGCAATTCAAGATTTAATCCCTCTATTGCTGGCTCGTTTTTCCCCGGATAATGAAAGCTCAAATTCCGACAAGCTATCACATCCTGTTTATCTGAAAACTTTACTGCCCTATTTCCCTTTACATATACGGTAGCTTTTTTGTCCAGAAAACGAAATATCTTATCAATACGCAGGCTGTTTTCGGACAGATTATGAAAATTTGCAATCAGTCCGTTTAAACTTGGAAAAAGTGACCATATCGCAAATGTCGAGGCCGTATATTCACTAATCGTAATTGTATGCGCTACCATGAGTTCATAAGTGAGCAGTATCCGTAAACCAATATCAAGTAAAGTGGATATAGTCAACCCGTTCATTGTATGATAGAAGCGAAGTTTCTTTCCATACTCCCTATGGATGCTGCAAATGGCTTTTTCGTTCTTATCAAACTGCTTCATCAGCAGACTTCCGATATCCGTCATTCTCAGTTCCTTACTATAATCTTTTAAGTAGAACACTATTTTATAATATTCAGTCCGCTTTGTATGTGGCGTCATCGTAACATCTTTGTCATAGTTTATCTTGATGATACGCGAAAAAAGACCTGCCGTTATCATTACTGAAATAAAAACTGCCACTGCTATACAAAAGTCGATTTGGATAAAGAATCCAGCAATACAGACTGTGATAAGTATATTACCCACAAAACCAGACAACTCTGTAATCACACTATTTGCCGTCTCATCAGCTTTCGTCATTGTAAACACATATTCATTATAGAAATCTGAATTATCAAAATTCTCCAAATCGCAGTTTGCAGAGCATACAAACAGTTTTTTCCGGAAACTTTCCTGTATCCGCGGCAGCCTGACAGGTTTATAGTAATCATCAAACCAAATAGAAAACACTCCGATTCCACATAAAATAAGGATATAGCTCCCTAAGACCACCCCTATTTCTGAATTCGGTGCTCCATTTATAATCAATTCCAGAAAATGGTCGATAAAGAAAACAGGAAAAACTGCCCATTTCAGCTGCCCAAGGCACGTATAGAGTACATGTAGACAGATATATACAGGTGATTCTATCAATTTCAGCATCTTTCCTATATTGCCAACAATATTTCTACTCATTTATTTCTCTCCTTGTCTCTTACACGTTCAGATACACTGACATCTCAATAATTTAAAATATTGAATTCTCTTCAACGGTAATTATTTGACTGCATCCTATACATCGCAGCATATTTTTGCCCTAGTTTCAACAGTTCTTCGTGGCTTCCTGACTCACAGATTTTTCCCTGCTCCATGAAGTAAATCTTATCAGCATTGACCGCAGATGAAATTCGATGGGTGATATAAATCAATGTTCTATCCATTGAAAGTTCGCTCAACCTCTGAAACATTTTTTGCTCTGCAATCGGGTCTAACGCACTTGAAGGTTCATCCATAACAATAATTCTGCTGTTATTAGCTATAGCCCTTGCAATAGCGAGTTTTTGAAGCTGTCCGCCCGAAAATACGATTCCCTCATCATCAAACTCCTTTGTGACAACAGAATCTATTGTCATATTTCCATACCGCATATCTTCGTCCAGTCCGCTTTTTTCCAAGGCGCTCTGAATCGCATCCCTATCATTTTCCGAAACCTCACGGCATAATATATTCTCTCCTATGGTACATCCAAAAAGTGCATAGTCCTGAAAAACACAAGAAAACATGGCGCGGTATTGTTCCTCACTGTAAGCCCTGACCGGCTCTCCGTTTAGTAAAATCTTCCCTTCGCCTTCCTCATACAACCGCATTAAGAGCTTGACTAAAGTAGATTTTCCTGCCCCGTTATTACCTACTATGGCAACCCTTTCTCCCTCAAATACTTTAAAAGACAAGTCTTTTAGCACATTTTCTCTGCTGCTGTCATATCGGAATGATACGTTACGGAATTCAAGATCATGGAACAAAAGCCGGGGGCTGTCTTTCACTGCTTTTTCCGGTTCACCAGGCATGAATTTAAGTAGATTATCAATATAATTTCTCGCATGGTATATCGCAAAAACATCATTCATACACGCACTCATATAACCTGTAAAAGTTGACAGCGAAGTAAAAACCAATACAAAATCTCCCAATAAAATTGTTTTATGGTGCATCATATAAAGACCTACAACTACAGAAGCAAGGTAGCATAAAATATCATTTGACAAGAAACGGATCACTTTCACCGCTGCAATTTTCTTGCCATACTGCATGCGGGTTGATACAGTCTGATCTATAGCCTCAGTGAACTGCCCAAGCAGAACTTTTTTTATATTCGAAATTTTAAT
>CAMWWS010000170.1 GCA_947178085.1 uncultured Lachnospiraceae bacterium
GTAAAACGCGAGATTTGTCATCATAAGCCCGTCACCTAAAAAGCAGTTTCAGGCGTTAGAATAAATATATGGCATAAACTCATATCTTATACGATTAATCTTAATTAAGGCGTCATAAAAAGCGATATCAGCATTTTCAAAGTTCCACAGTTCTCTTCTGCAATCGGTTCCGTGACCTCTGAACACCGGCAGAAATGCTCCCCACTGGTACCATCTGATGAAAAACTCCCTATAGCCTAAGTCTTTTACGGTATCCTCAAAGTCACCGCGCCAAAACCAGTTAGAGCCTCTCTTTACGAAGAATGCGCCGATGTCGGTCGTCCAGTAAGGCAGACCACTTGCACAGAAATTGAGTCCCGATGCAATCTGCTTCTTAAGTGTGTCCCATGTTGCAGCGACATCACCGGACCAAAGAACTGTGCCAAGCCGCTGACCACCGGTATATACGCTCCTTGTAAGATTGCAGACTCGCTTGTCTGAGCCCGAAGAACGCTGACCCTCATATACTCCGAGCGCATGATAGAAACCGAAGGCATTGGTCTGCTCAACCGGCAGGCAATCTGAAGTTGCGCTGACATAATCAGAGTACATTCTTGACGGTTCAGGACGTTCCTCGGTCTGCCACTCAGGAGTTATCGGTTCGCTGTTGTCGCACCACCATGCATCGACTCCGTACTTAAAAAGCCCTCTTTCGAGCTGCTTCCAGTACATCTTTCTGCCTTCCTCACTGAGAGCGTTATAGATGTTCTGACCTGGGAGAAAAAGACCCGCAGACTCAAATTCGCTGTGATTTTCGCAGCCCGCGTCAGAATTTGCCCATACCGAAATCATAAAGCGGACATGACTGTCGTGAAGCTTTTTTATCATTCCTGACGGGTCGGGATATCGAGAAAAATCAAAAGATTTCTGTCCCCACTTTCCATCTTCCCACGAGCACCAGTCCTGAACAATGCAGTCAAGACCTATTCTCCGGGAACGATAGCCCTCAAGAACTGTTTCGATATCCTTTTGGTCGTCGTACTTTTCCTGAGACTGTATGTAGCCATAAGCCCAACGGGGCAGCATAGCCGCCTTACCGCTTAAAAAGCGGTACTGCGCAATCACCCCGTGCATATCTTCGCCGTACATGAAAAAATATTCAAGCTCAGGAACCGCCTCGGAATAAAGGTAAGTGCCATATTGTGTGTCATTGAATATTACAGGACTGTAACAGTCGTTCAGTATTCCGTAACCAAGTGTCGAAATCATCATCGGAACGGCGATTTTGCGATTGGCCTGATGGAGATAAACCGTTTGCCCGCGAAGTGAACCAAACCCCTCCTCGTGCTGACCGAGACCGTATACCGCCTCACCGTCCGAAAGCTTAAAATTAAACGCCGCATGGTAGCTGAACCCGTCTTCAACACGCTGCGCCTCACGGACTACGTCTTTGACTCCGTCCGGAGTTTCAACCTTTTCGGTGCGCGCCGAAATCATACGGAATTTTTTAAAGCGTTCCATAGTCTTTGCATCGCGGTCAGCCTCGCTGAATATCAGTTTTCCGTCGGTGTTGTAATATTTAAAGGACGCAGTTTTGCGGTTAATAGAAATTCTAAGTTTCGAAGTTTTGAGGACTACTTCTTCTGTCGATTCTTCAAAGCTCCAACCATCCATAACATCCTTTACGACGATTCCGGGGCGCAGCATATCCGAGAAAGCGTCCTCTCTTGTCAGGGAAATCCGGACAGTTTTTTCGTTCATCGGGGAAAGACGGTGCGTTCCGTAATCGGAAAACAGCCAGAGACCGTCAGAACGACGCTCAGCTCTTTTGATTTCCCTGCTCGGCGGTTTTTGCGCGTATAGCATAGTTATTCCTCCATCTTAGAGTTTTTTACCCAACCCGTTCCACAAGGCACTCCGCCTGAAAAGGTTTTACAACAAAGGCATCCGCTCCCAGTTGTAATGCCTGTTTCACATTGCTTTCCTGAGACAATGCCGAAAGCATGACTACCTTTACTTCGGGATGCTCTTCTTTAATCCTTCTTAGTACCTCTATCCCATCCATACCGGGCATGCAGATGTCAAGTACACATACATCCACAGTCTCATTTTTTAATATATCTAGGCATGTCTGACCGTCCTTTGCCTGTAAAACGGTATGCCCGAAGTGCGTCAGAATATCCTCCAGCATCATTCTCATAAAATCCGCATCATCAACAACCAGAACTTTTTTGCTTTCTCCCGTTCTGGGAGTAGGAATATAATCGAAGATACTGTCCGCCTGACTTTGGTTTAAAGGCATGTTGTAATCATCCTTAGATTCCTGACTCTTCTTGAATTCCTGTCCCACATAAGATGGCTTGATGCCGAGCAGCTCATCCGAGCTCACCCATAAAGCATCTGATATTAACGGCACCATGGCAATGTCAGGATAAGAAATTCCCATCTCCCATCTCGACACAGCCTGTGGCGTAACATTCAGCATTTCAGCCAATTCCGCCTGTGTCATATTCCTTTTTTGACGCCTGTACTTAATTATCTCTCCAATATTCATATTCATAGAACTTCTCCTTTTCTGCACTGTTTGTGCCAACTAAATTTCATTTATACATAAATGATATATTCAGCTTATCATGCAGAAAAATCTTAAGTCAAACAAGTGGTAATTGTATTATCATCATCCGGCCGGATGCCAGCTTGCGTCATAATACAGCCGCCCGATTACCTCACCCTGCTGTCCCAGAATAAGGATCTGCACTTCATCATTATAGTGTTCTTCCATATCCAGATAATTATTGTCAAAGTCTTCGTTAACATACACAGCCCCAAAATTGTGAAGACCTATATAAGTCGTTGTCCCCAGCAAAGTTTCAAAATTATCCGGCTGTACTTCTCCGCCGAATTCATAATTTACAGGTGTGCTGCTGGCCTGTCCTGAGGCATCACGAATCAACAAATAAGGACCGTTTGCCTCCATCGCCTCATCTATGATTTCTGTACCGGTCAGCTGCTTCACAAACCTGCGGACTGTAGAATCATGAATCGCTTTAGAATCCCCTCTCATGAATATGACCGCGCTTGCATTGATATTCTGAATCTCACCCAACGCCTCATAAAGATCCCTCTGATGTATCAGCCGGTCAATTTCGTAAGACTGCCACTGCACCGCCTTTTCATCCCATACCGAATAATTTGCGTCCGCCCGGTGATCCGGCATTGCATAAACATTCTTTAGTACATAACCGACATAACCGGTCATCTTGCGCATACCGTTCGTATTTAAATGCGTGTCGTCACTCATATCGGTGTAAAAGTCAACAATCAACGGTGTCTCATGTGGAAGCATATTCAGAAAAACAATTCCCCGCTCATCGGCAATCTGCGCCGCCGTATTGACTACCTGCCTATCATGATCATCAGAAATAGCCATCGGAATAAAAGTCAGGATCACATTAATATCCCTTTCCGCACATACATCCAATATTTTTTCCAGATACTCCACACAGACAGATTTCTTAGGAAGCACCTGTGTGGTGTCTTCCGACTGATAAATCGATGGATTTAAGCACAATGTTGTTCTCTGCTCCGCTCCTAACAGATAACTGCTGTTAAGCTTACCGCCTAAGGCTGTAAAATCATCCGATTCTAAAGAAGACCACCGGTCATGATATAACGTAAAATCCCACAAAAATTCTTTGCGTATCTCATAATCCGATATCAGATCTTTCACCGCTGCAATCTTCGTTCTGCTAAGATGCCAGATATCCATATTATAATGTAAAAGAGAAACGGAATTTCGTATTTCATCCTCCGATTCATATCCGTTCATGATATCCAGATATTTATAATCTCTGTCCATAGCCCACAGATCAACTACAACACATTTGGGTGTACAGTAGTCCAAAGCGTTCATCAACATCCAATATGATTCTGTCACCATGCCGCCCGGTTTTCCCATGTTATAAGATGTGATACCGTATTCCGTATAGAGTTGAATCGGATTAACGCCGTTTAAGACGTGCGAAGATCCCAGAAAAAGTACGTCCACCTGATCGGCAAGTTCTATAAAATCCCCATATTTTTTAATGCTTTCTTTTCTCTGCGTAATACGTGCAGCAATGCCAATCAGTATAAAAACGAGTAAAAAAAAGATTAAAATTTTAGCCGCTTTGTACAGTCTTCTCATCTATGTTTATTCATTCCTCTCTTGCATAGTATTTGGGGAACATGGTTCTAAAACCGATAATAAATAAAATTAGCGGTATCATATCCTGAACCCCACACGCCGCAGATCCCGATTAAAAGAATCGCCCCTATATAAACAGGCCAGCGAATCCACAACCGCTCCTTCGCAATATGCTTTGAAAGAAAAATACCGCGCTCATTGAACAAATCCACCATAATAAGCATTAACAGCCCGAGAAACATCAGCGCTACATTCGGACGGTCCAGCCCCAACGTATAGAATGTGCCGTCAAACAGCTCCCAGAACTTCGGATGCAAAAACCTCTCGCAGATATGCAGCACTGCCCCCATATTTTCCGCCTGAAAAATAATCCATGCGAAGTTGACCAGCAAGAATGTCACTGCAATCCTGACCACGCGCAGGCTCCTTGTATGTACGCCGTCATGTGTATTCAGATTTAACAACTCCGCCGCTTTTCTGCACACGGGCATAAGCAGGGCGCCAATCACCTGATACAGTCCGTGCAGCCCTCCCCAAATAATAAATGTCCATCCTGCACCATGCCACAGTCCGCTCAGAAGAAAGACAATCATTATGTTACAGTATTTCCTGACAGTCCCCTTCCGGTTACCCCCCAACGGAATATAGATATAATCCCGAAACCAAGAAGAAAGCGAAATATGCCATCGTCTCCAGAAATCCGCTACGCTCTCCGCCAGATAAGGACATTTAAAATTCTCCATTACCCGGATTCCCAGTGTCTTGGCAATGCCTATAACAATATGTGAATATCCTGCGAAATCACAATAGATTCGGAATGTATACAGTACAGAAGTCACCGCCAGCAATGCACCGCCGTACTGTTCCGGCGCTGCATACACATGAGATACGAGAATAGATATACGATCTGACAAAACAAGTTTCATGAAATACCCCCAAAGGATTTGCGTGAAACCGTCCCTGATTCGTTCAGTATCAAACCGGACATTCTTTAGAAAATCCGTAGAAAATTGCGGAAGCATATTTCCGGCGCGTTCAATCGGTCCGGAAAGAATCGTCGGAAAAAAAGAGACAAAAAGTGCATATCTGAACAGATTCCTTTCCACAGGAATCCGCCCCTGATATACATCCGCAAGATATCCGCATGACATAAACAGATAGAATGAGATGCCTGCCGGTAAAATCAAACTGTTGATTCGACCTCCGCTTAAAAATCCGGCATACTTAAAATAACCCAGCATTGCCAGATTGAAAATAATCGTAATGATAAATACAAGCTTCTTATAGAATAAAGCATCTCGGAAACGATTCATTATCAGTGCGCCGGTATAAGAAAACAGCGTTGCAACTATCAGAAAAAGCAGATACCGTATATTCTGGCTTCCATAAAAGAAATAACTGCTCATCAGAAGAAACGGGCATCTGAAGCGTGCCGGAAGCGCGTGATAGATTAGCATAATAACGATAAAAAAACATATAAATTCAACAGAAACTATTTGCATTGGTTTTCTCCGGTATTTACATAATATACAAAATTATTCTATAACGGATACCACACAAAAGCAAGTTTAAATACTGACTTTAAATTCCCACTCTTATTTTTCAGCGTAATTTACAAATTCAGCTTCTTTATCATATTCCGCCAGTTCATCCGCAGAAATATCCCCAATATCGTCATAGCTGTAATAGCGGCCATGATCTGCCTGAAATTCAATTATACAGTAATCTTCATCATCTACTCCATTCGGATAATATTGCTCATCGCCCTCATTCCATAACATAGCTTTATGTTCGTGGTCAAAGTGTACCGTAACAGTTCCTGTAAGGCACACGCACCGAAAGGCCTGACAATTATCGAAATATAAGCAGGCTTTATTATTTTTTAACAGAGCCTGAGTATGCATAGAAGATGTATTTGTTGAAATAAAATGTCCGCCTAACCCTTTGTGCCAAGTGCAGAATACTCTTCTTATACCCGGGTTCCCATCTTTATCCAGAAATCCTATACTGGCAATCCCGGATTCTTTTACTAAGTTATTAATTTCTTTCAGTGTCATATCTTTATTTCCTCCTCTTATCACAATCATTATTTTCCTCATACACAAATAGTACTATAT
>CAMWWS010000171.1 GCA_947178085.1 uncultured Lachnospiraceae bacterium
TCCCAGCCCATAGGATAAAGGACATTATATCCCTGCATTCTTCTCTTTCTGGCAACAATATCAAGCGCCGTATAAGGTCTAGGATGTCCTACATGAAGCCCCTGTCCCGATGGATACGGAAATTCTACTAATGCATAATATTTCGGTCTGGAATAATCATCAGAAGTCTTAAATGCTTTCTCATCATCCCAAATCTTCTGCCATTTCTGTTCTACTTCTCTGTGGTTATATAATTCTGCCATAACTATCTCTTTCCTCTCGTTTATCTTTTAATACGGATAAATTGCGAAACCGTCTAATCTTCTTAATAATTTTACTATACCCGAGTAATTTGTCAACCTTTTAATGCAAAAACAGGATGCTGTATCCCCCAATACATGCATCCTGTTTTCACCTCTAAAAAAGATGTCTATCTGCCAAAATCAGCAGTAATAAATTTATAAATACTTATTCTTCGCTGCCAGCAGCTACTTTTCCGGCTCTTGCAGCAACCTCTTTTTCCTGTACATCGCTTGGAGCCTGCTCATATCTGGTAAACTGATATTCATATGTGCCTCTGCCTCCCGTCATTGAACGTAAATCAGTACAATAACCATTCAGACATGACATAGGAATATCTGCTTCAATTACCTGTTTACCGTCAGTCGTAGGATTCATTCCAAGCACTCTGCCGCGGCGCTTATTCAAGTATCCCATAATATCGCCCGTATAAGCATCAGGTACAGTCACCTTCAATGACGCAATCGGCTCTAACAGAATCGGCTTAGCTTCCATAAATCCTTTCTTAAACGCCTGTATGGTTGCCATCTTAAATGCCATTTCGGAAGAATCTACCGGATGATAGGAACCATCATACAGATTCGCTTTTACACCGACTACCGGATAAGCTGCCATCGGTCCGCTCTGTACTGATTCCTGTAATCCCTTTTCCACTGCCGGGAAAAAGTTCTTAGGTACCGAACCGCCTACTACGCTCTGCTCAAATACATAGGGTTCTTCCAAAGAACCTGAAGGCTCAAATTTGATTTTTACATGACCATACTGTCCGTGTCCGCCGGACTGTTTCTTATATTTATATTCCACGTCGGAATTCTTCTGAATAGTTTCCCTGTAAGCAACCTTCGGGGTCGAAAGTTTGACTCCTACTTTGTATTCACTGAGAAGCCTGCTTGTAACAACCTCCAGATGAAGGTCTCCCATTCCGCATAAAAGTGTCTGCTTATTCTCAGCGTCATTGACGATTTTCAGAGTCTGGTCTTCATGGGTCATCTTCTGCAGCGACTGTGAAATCTTATCAATATCAGCCTTATGCTGCGCTTCGTAACGCATCATAGTGTAAGGCGTGGAAATTTCAGTCTTACCGTAACGGATAACATTTGCTTTAGTAGACAGCGTATCTCCGGTTCTTGCTGCCGTCAGCTTTGCAATCGCACCGATATCACCGGCATGAAGCTCCTTTATCTCTATAGGTTTGCCGCCCTGAAGCACATACAGTTTGCTTATCTTCTCTTCAACATCTTTATCTTCATTGTAAATCAGGTCATCACTCTTGAAAACGCCTGAATTTACCTTTATCATGGAATATTTTCCGATAAAAGGATCTACGATTGTCTTGAATATATATGCAGACTTCGGTTTGGAGAAATCAAAATCTGCTGCAAAAATTTCATTGGTTTTCAGATTGATTCCGGCAACTTCCCTATTCTCCGGACTCGGCACATATTTCACAATATCGTCAAGTAAAGTGAAAACACCCTGACATAATACATTTGAGCCCATGGACATCGGCACGATGCTGCTTTCCATGACATTGCTCCTGAGTGCAGCCCTGATTTCCGCCTCGGAGAAAGAATCCCCGTTAAAATAGCGCTCCATGAATTCTTCGCTTGTCTCCGCAACAGCTTCCAAAAGCGCATCCCTGCAGATTTGCAGATTTGCCTTACTGTATTCAGGCATTTCACACTCTACTACTTCTTTATCTTTCCAACGATATGCCTGCTCTGTAATCACATTAATATAACCGACAAACTTCTCTTCTTCACGAATCGGCAGATGGAACGGCGCCATCTTTTTGCCGTATTTCTCAGTCATGTCTTCTACAACCTGTCTAAAGGAAGCATTATCAATGTCCATGTCAGTTACAAAAACAAAACGCGGCAATTTATATTTTTCACATAATTCCCATGCCTTCTCCGTCACGACTTCCACACCGGCTTTACCGGAAACAACAATAATTGCAGCATCAGCTACGGCTGCCGCCTCTTCTACTTCGCCTACGAAGTCAAAAAATCCCGGTGTGTCCAACAGATTAATCTTCACGCCTTCCCATTCAATCGGAACAACTGAAGTGGCAATGGATATCTGGCGTTTCTGCTCTTCCTTACCATAGTCGCTGATTGTATTGCCATCCGACACTTTTCCCATACGGGAAGTCACTCCGGCAAGATATGCCATTGCCTCAACCAGACTGGTCTTTCCACAGCCACCATGGCCTAACAGCACAACATTACGAATTTTGTCAGTTGTGTAAACATTCATATCTTATCCTCCAATTCCACTTATTTAGTCATATGGCAAATATTACAACACTATTTGCACATTAAAATGATATGATGTGTATATTTTACTAAATTTTTCGGGAAATTGCAATGTTTTTTAAGGATTTTGCACATTATTACTGTTTACTTATGTCCTCTTCCAATTTGCCGGCAAGCACAAGCGTCTGATCGAGAATCTTCTGTATTTGATTTACATTTTCCATATGCTCTTTTGCCATATTATTCGCATCTTTTATTGAAGAAATAATTGCGACAAGGTGATTAGTAATGGTATTTAAAGTATTCTTAATCGCGTTTGCAGAACCGGCGCTGTCCTTCGCCAATTGCCCCATCTCATTGGCAACTACAGCAAACCCGCGGCCGTGCTCGCCACTGCGCGCTGCCTCAATAGATGCATTCAAAGCAAGCATATTAGAACGTGACGCATTGCTGCTGACTTTATTTACTACCTCTACTGCATTTTGCACATCACTATCAACGCCATTTGCCATCTTGTCCATTTCAGTCAGCATGTTAAACAAACTCTCAATCCCGTTAATGACTTCCTGAATAGAATCATCAATAGCTTTAACTGATTCCTGAAACTGACTGGCTATCTCTGTCATCTGCTTCTTTATATCAACAGAGTATGTACAGCTCACACATCCGACAACTTCTGAGCCATCCTTTACCGGTACTAATTCTCCCTCGAATGCTTCTCCCATAACCTCTTCCGGCAAAAGGTTATGCTTCCGTCTTCCGGTTCTGATCACTTCATTAAATGCACCGCTTGGATCAACAAATACCTCACCGACTCTCAAAATCGGTGGTACCCCTTCGGGAACGGAAAATCCCTGTATGACCCCATTTCTGTCCAATACTGTCAAGAATACGTCATGTTCAAAAAACTGTCTGATAAACGGTAATAATTCAACAATTTGATCCAACTTCTCATTTGCCATGAGTAAATACCTCCCATTTTTATATTTGCTCACTTTATATGGTCTGCTTTCTCGCTGATAAGGACCATTTTTTCAATTTCATTGTATCAGACTTTGTTAAACGTAACAAGATATATCTTCTGCTTTCTTTACTCTGTATGGCGGCTTTCTCAGTTTATATTGATTTTATGCATACAAAATGATATATTTATTTGCAAAGTGTTCTTTTTAACAAATTATTTAAAGGAGTACCTTTCATGGATAAATTTACATGCGGCTTTATAGGACTTGGACTTATCGGCGGTTCGCTCGCTAAAGCGATTCACAATAAATTACCGGAAGCACATCTGATTGCTTATGATACAAACACCGCTTCTTTAGAGCTTGCCATTAAGGAAGGCGTTATTCAGGAAAGCTTTTCCCATATCGGAGAAGAGTTCGGTGTATGTAATTATATATTCTTATGCGCTCCAGTATCTCATAACGATGAAAATCTCCTGGCAATTAAAAAGTACCTGTCCCCGGATACCGTATTAACTGACGTCGGCAGTGTGAAAACAGGTATTCATGAACATATTGATTCAATAGGAATGAAAAAGCAGTTTATCGGCGGCCATCCGATGGCAGGTTCAGAACGGTTTGGTTATGCTAATTCCAAAGCGAATCTTTTTGAAAACGCTTATTACATATTGACGCCTACTGATGAAACTCCAACGGAGAAAATTTCCGCTTATCAGACTTTAGTCCAGACAATCGGTGCGATTCCGCTTGTGCTGCCATACAGCCAGCATGATTATGTGACTGCGGCAATCTCCCATCTGCCTCATGTTATTGCCGCTTCGTTGGTAAATCTTGTGAAAGATTCAGATTCTAAAGAAGGAATAATGAAAATGATAGCTGCCGGAGGATTTAAGGATATTACGAGAATTGCTTCCTCTTCTCCTGAGATGTGGCAGCAGATATGCATGACAAATACAGAAAATATTTCTGCTTTATTAAGACAGTATATTCAGAGTCTTACTTTGTTTCAGCAAACGCTTGAATCTAAAGACCCCAATCTTATTTATAGTTTTTTTGATAATGCAAGAGCCTACCGTGAATCATTTATTGACGCTTCCAGCGGTCCCATTAAAACAGAATATGTTATTACGGTAGATATTGCCGACAAACCCGGCGCTATCGCCGCTATTGCCTCTTTGCTCGCCATGCATGACATCAGCATCAAGAATATCGGTATTAATCACAACAGGGAGCTTGCAGAAGGCGCTCTCAGAATAGAATTTTATGAAGAAACTACCACCACCAATGCAACCAAGGTTCTAAAAGAACACGGATACGGTATCCATACGAAAAAATAAATGCAAAAATGTTTCCGTCTACTAACATATGAACATCGCATCCCCAAAACTGAAAAAGCGGTATCTCTCCTTAATTGCCTCTTCATATGCCTTCAGCACGTTCTCCCTGCCTGCCAAGGCCGATACGAGCATAAGTAACGTAGATTCAGGCAAATGAAAATTTGTAATCAAAGCATCCAACACTTTAAAACGATAGCCCGGATAAATGAAAATTTCCGTATCGCCACAGCATTCCGTAAGCTTTCCATTTTCATCTGCAGCGCTCTCTATTGTTCTGCAGCTTGTCGTTCCGACACATATAACTCTGTGACCGTCCTCTTTTGTCTTATTAATCTTCTGCGCGGATTCTTTTGACACCTGATAGTATTCCGAATGCATATGATGTTCCAAGATATTCTCCGCCTTTACGGGACGGAACGTACCGAGTCCCACATGCAAGGTGACATATGCGATTTCTATGCCCTTTTTCTCTATCTGCTCAAGCAGAGCACGTGTGAAATGCAATCCGGCAGTCGGTGCTGCCGCAGAACCTTCATATTTGGCATATACAGTCTGATATCTGTTCTTGTCATTAAGCTTATGCGTAATATAAGGCGGAAGAGGCATCTCGCCAAGCTTGTCGAGAACCTCTTCAAAAATACCCTCATATGAAAATTGTATCAACCTGTTCCCTTCTTCTACAATCTCCAGCACTTCCGCCTTAAGCACTCCGCCGCCGAATACCAGCTTCATCCCCGGTCTTGCCTTTTTACCCGGCTTAACCAATGTTTCCCAGATATCGTTTTGTTTCCTTTTCAAAAGGAGCACTTCAACCGCCGCACCGGTATCTTCTCTGATTCCCATCAGCCTTGCGGGAATGACCTTCGTATCATTTAATACAAGGCAGTCCCCCGGCTGTAAATAGTTAATAATTTCATGAAAAATATGGTGTTCTGTCCGCCCTGTTTCCTTATCAAGTATAAGCAGCCTTGAACTTGAACGTTCCTCTAACGGATCCTGTGCGATCAATTCCTGCGGCAGGTCAAAGTAAAAATCCGATTTTTTAAATTCTTTTTTTTCCATCAAAACTCTATCTCTTTATCATTCTTATACTTTTATAAATCTGCATTTTTCAAAAATGCTACATAACCTCTTTTTGTCTCATAAACATCAGCTTTGCTTGTAGCCTCCCACGGAGCATGCATATTTAATACCGCAACGCCGCTGTCAATTACATTCATGCCATATAATGCAAGAATATAAGCGATTGTTCCGCCGCCGCCCAAATCTACCTTACCAAGTTCAGCAGTCTGGAAATTGATTTTTTCTTTCTCAAAAATATCCCTTATATGTGCAAGATATTCAGCATTAGCATCATTGGAGCCTGATTTACCTCTTGAGCCTGTAAACTTATTGAATACCATACCGCCGCCAAGATATGCTACATT
>CAMWWS010000172.1 GCA_947178085.1 uncultured Lachnospiraceae bacterium
TCGGATAACAATAGTGCTGTAAATGTTGTTGAAAATGTAGATGCAGAGGCGACTCAGGATAATATTAATGATACAGAGATAATTCAGGATAATAATAGCATTGCAGAGACGATTCAAGATAATGACGATGCAGAGTTGATGTCAGACAATAACAGTGTCCCGGAGACAGACTCAGATAATGCATCTGATAAGGAATGCCGGTGTGAATACCCATATCAGCACGATTATGCAGAGTATTTGAATGATCTTGGCTTTTATCAGGGGATATATAGAATACTATGTTTTCGATTGGACCGGTACGGAATATGAACAGACCTTTTCCCTGTTAAGGGAAAGCGGATACTATGTTGATGAAAATAATAATGAATACGGCAAATGCTATATTAATGGTGAAGAGACTGATGCAGCGACCTTTGAGGAGAAGCTTGAAGAAATTGAGAAGCTTGTGCAGGAAAACAGTCGTTTGTCTGAAGCGTTTCCTATTGTACATATAGATGATGAGAACTATGAAGATTATGTTAAAGAGAATCTTCCTTGCTTTGGAAATTAATGAAATATGGAGGGTATAAGATATGGAATTTAAACCAGAAGTGGCTATGGATAATGATAAAGATATATATAATCGCATTGGCTATTTTAGTGAAAGATTTGCAGATTCGAATAGATGGTTTGTTAATGAAAGCCGGGATGTGTATTGTATTGACAAAGGAAAAAGAGGTCCTGAAACACCTGAATTTTATAATATGCTTTATCATGGACATTTAGTTCAATTTTTTGTATATGAAGAAAATCCCTGCCCTAACAAACCTGAATGGCTTAAAAATGTATGTTATTTTTTTGAAACACCATTGAAGGATAGTGAGTCCGAAGTGGTTGAGACAATTAAAGACTTTTTTAATTCAAAAGATGTTGGATGGCATGGTTGCCATGAAGTAGATGAATTGATTTTCAATTTTGAAGAAAAACGGTTATTTTGATAATATAGTGATAATCAGAGGAAGAGTGATGAAGTACACAATTTCAAGAGAGAGCATTTTAGGTTTTTTGATTTTTATTATAGGCGTTTGTTTTACAATACAGGGAATAATAATCAGGTATAATTTGTCAAATATCAGCGAGTCATATAGAGAGTATGAAATAAAAAACGGACGCTATATTGAGTGTGACATAACGAAGGAAAGATTGATAGGCAGTTATTATACTGAGAATAATGGAAAAATTAAGTATGGCCCGTATTGTGGCACAGATGCTATCTCTTCGGATTCGACATATATAGTAGCAATCAACGAGGATTCAGAATATTATGTGCCCCTGATAGTTACACGAGAGTATCAAAAGGATTTTAAGGAAATGGTCAATAGTGATGATACTTATCATATGGTTGGAAAATTTGAGAAATTTAGAAGTTTTTTGAGTTATGATTTAGTAGCTGAATGTTTGGGTACAAATGACAAATCAAAGATTAATCAAATGGTATCTGCGAGCCATCAGATTAAAGTGGTTGATTTGGATGATGAGAGAAGGGAATTATATAAAGGTCTTTTGTTCTTGACAGTAGGGGCGTTTATTTTGTATGTATCCGTTTCAAGAGAAAACCGGAAGAGGAATATAGACACATAGCCGATGAACCTTAGAGATATCATCGGCTATTTTTATTATAGGAAATTCAGTTGCGGCGACGATTTTTTATATTGCAGAAAACAATACATTCCGCATTTTTCTTGTATATACAGTCGTGCCTGAATCCGTCTTTTGCTGCATAATCAATAAAGTGAGATTATTGGAAGGGTCATTCATCATATATGTGCCAAGCCAGCCGTCCCAGCCGTATTCGCCCATGCTGGACATGGATACTGCCACACCGGGATCTCTCATTATACGCAAAAGATTTGCGTAGGTATAACCCGGAAGATTCTCCCATTGGTTTATATAGTCCTGAAGTGCCGGAGACAGGTGTGCGCCAGTCATAAATTCTACGGTTTTCCCGGAAAGAATGGTGTTTCCGTTGTAAGTTCCTTTGTTCAATAGCATCTGGGTAAAAGCTGCATAGTCGTCTATAGTTGATACCAGTCCTGCGCCGCCTGATTCAAAAGCCGGAGGAAATTCCATGCGATTCTGTACACCCAGATGGGAAATATGGAATTCTTCAAGTCCGGTTTCGGTCCCGCGGTAAACTTTTGCCAGTCGTGGCTGCTTTTCTTCAGGTACATAGAATCCTGTATCTTTCATACCAAGCGGTTTGAAAATTCTTTCTTCCAGAAATTCACCAAAACGCATGCCGGAAGCTATTTCCACGACTGCGCCAAGGACGTCTGCGGACATTCCGTACTGCCATTTCTCGCCGGGCTGGAAAGCTAATGGAATCTGCCCGAGTCTGTTCATAATATCAACTGTGGTGAGGGGATTATCAGATGTTAATCTTTCCTTCACTTCTTCCAATAGAATTCCGGTTCTGACTTCGGCAGCGCTGCTTTCTCCGCCGTAAGTAAGCCCGGAAGTCATATTCAGCAGATGCTGGATGGTAACTGGAAATACTGCCGGTATCAACATACCTTTTTGCATTATATGCTGGTTGTTAAAACCCGGAAGATACTTGGAAACAGGGTCGAGCAAGTCTATTTTTCCTTCTTCTAATAGTATCATGACCGCTGCTGAGGTAATCGGCTTAGTCATGGAATACAGCCTGAAAATGGTGTCTCTTGTTATGGGAAGCGCATTTGCAATGTCGCGCATGCCTGATTCGTAATAACATTGTTCCTCGCCGCCTTGCAGAACCATGCAGCTTACGCCTGCGATAAAGCCGGTATCTGTCATTTCATTAAGTAATGTCTGCAGTCCGGATAATTTTTGTTTATTCATTAAAACACCTCGATTTCGTAAAAGTTATACAACAATAAGTGTAGGTAATTTAATTTTAAGAGAATTATAAATTAAAGTCAAGGAAATAGGGCTATTCCCAAAGCTTGTGTAAACCTTCAAACTGATGTAAGATAAGAATACTCGGTTTGGGTTTATAATGGCAGGAAAATTTATTACAATGCATAGTGATTCGGTAAGTTTAAAGGATGTGTCTGATATGTTAAAAATAATATTGTGTGATGATGACCGCTTCATATTACAATTAGGTGCAGACAGAATTAATGAGATGATTGAAGAAAACGGTTTTGATGCAAAAGTTGTCAGCACAGTGTCCGACAGCAGCGAGTTGTTTTCATATATAAGAAATAATCCGGCACAGTACTTAATCTTTCTGGATTTGGATTTTGGCAGCGGAAAGCTGAATGGTATTGATGCAGCCAGAATTTTGCGCCAGACGGAAAGCGAATGTAAGATTGTCTTTACGACAAACCATCATGAGAAGGCTATGGAGGTTTTGAAAAGCGGAGTTGAGCCGTTTGGGTTTTTGGAAAAAAGCAGCGACATATCCAAGCTTGTTGACGGATATCGTAAATATATCGTAATGCTCTTAAATAAATCAAAATCAGCGGTAACGGATGACGAGGGGACAATCTTACTGAATCCCTGTATGGATGAAGGCGTATCGGTTTTAATAGATGATATTGTTTTTATAGAAACAGAGAAAACCGTGTCGCATGGAATTACCTATCATACAGTCAACGGTTCAGTGCTTACGATTATCGGTACACTGGACACTGAACTAGAACGGTTGGGAGACAGTTTTATCAAGGTTCACCGTTCCTATATTGTGAATAAGAAACACATATTAAAAATGAAGGATGGTTTTTTAAAACTGTCTAATCAGCAGGAAGTTCCCTGCTCTTTTCGGATGCGGAATGAGGTAAAAAAGTGGATAAAATAAAAAAGAAAACTTTCTTAAGTTCATTACTGATTTTTGCAATAATATTATTTGCCGGTTGGAAGCTTCGGAACCGGAACCTCTACTTTGCGATGGATGTTTGTGAAGTTATGCTTTTGACAGCCATCCTGAAAGTATCGCCGCAATTGGAGCTGTCTGTAAATGATTTGATTGTAATGGCATCTGCTATGATGCTTGATAAAGTGATTTTGCCATACCTGTATATTCCGAAGCATACCCATCCCCGCATAATACCATTCATATTTTTGCTTTCATTGGAATTATTATTTCTTATCAGATTGATTCACAAAAGAAAACACGGGTACGGTGTAGTAATTATATATACGACAGCAATTTGCTGGATAGCCATGAGCCTGTACCGAAAGGGTGAACAGCTGATATATTCTTATTTTTTTGTCAGGGAAGACGGAAATGTTTCTGTATGGAAAGTACTGTTAATTCCTGTAGGCATCTTAATAATGTCTGCTTTTGTTCTTACGGGAATTCAATGCGTAAATTTTTATGTAAAAAAATGGCTGAAGGCATTGCAGGAATACAGTATTAAGTATAGTGAAATAGACCGTTCTATAATATTGGTAATGGCGTTGACATTTTTAAGCCTGATGATGACAGAACTTGTTTCATCTGTACCTGACGACAGCACATATGGTCTTCCTTTGCTATGGATAGGTTTATGCACGGTAATTGTAATGATTCAGGCTGTTTATATTCGTCTTCTGGTAAAAAGTATTCTTGTAAAAGAAGAAATGAGCTTGCAGGAGAATGATTTACGGCAGCTTACGGAATACAACCGCGAGCTTGAAAATAATATGGAAAATATCAGAGGCATAAAGCATGATATTAAAAATCTGTTTCTTACGATGGGAGGTTTCGTAGATAAGAGCAGTGACGAAGAAATGAAAGCGTTTTATGCAGAGAATATTGTCCCTTTTGCAAAGCAGGAGTTACAGAAAAACGATTTGTATATAAAATTGGCGGATATACATGATGAAAGCATTAAATCATTTTTGTATTTTAAAATCATGCAGGGAATTGACATGCATGTCAATATGGATTTGCAGGTGCGGTTTGACAATACGAACGCCAATTTTTGCATAGGTCAGATAGATTTGATACGAATTCTCGGTATATTGCTGGACAATGCGATGGAAGAAGCTGATATCTGTAATGGAGCAGTGGTGATTCTGATAAAAGAAGATGAACGGGAATATGTTTTTTCTATCAGCAATACAGTACGCCGACAGACAAAAGAAAAAGGCGTGGCAGCAGGAGTAACCGATAAAGGACTGGGGCGTGGCAACGGACTGCTGATCGTGGATAAATTGATTCGGAAATACAATAATGTACTTCTGAATTCATATTTTAAAGAGGATATATTTGTGCAGTGTTTAAGAATTGAAAAACCATAATTTTTCTGCCTGAATGAAAGCGGGATTGCCTGAGCGTTTATTGAGAAAGCGTTTTGGGGCAATCCCTTTTTTAATGCGGCAAATATCACCCAAGTTGTTTGGGTATATGTTAATGTGCTGTTTAGATGAAATTAATCTGATTAAGGAGGAAAGGAATGGAATTGACATTAAAGCAAATAACAAAGAAGTTTGGGAGAAAAAGAGCGGTAGACCGTATGGATATAACGCTTTCCCATGGCGTATACGGACTGCTTGGGGCGAATGGCGCAGGTAAAACCACTCTTATGCGGATGATATGCGGCGTTTTAAATCCATCGGAGGGTGAAATTCTGTTGGATGGTCACAATATCCGGGAATACGGAGATAATTACCGAAGTTTACTTGGTTACTTACCTCAGGACTTTGGATATTATCCGGATTTTACTGCCAAAGAATTTATGCATTATATTGCTGCTCTAAAAGGATTAAGTGACAAGAAGGCAAGGCATTTGACTAAAGAGCTTCTTGAAATAGTGAGTCTGTCAGATGTTGCAGATAAAAAGATCCGCACATTTTCAGGAGGAATGAAGCAGCGTCTGGGTATAGCTCAGGCGGTAATCAACAATCCGAAAATTCTGGTTCTGGATGAGCCTACAGCGGGGCTTGATCCCAAAGAAAGAGTGCGTTTCCGTAATCTGATTGCCGATTTTTCCAAAGACAAGATTGTAATTTTGTCTACACATATTGTTTCGGATGTTGAGTATATTGCGGATACCATACTGATGATGAAAAGCGGGAAACTCCTTTTGCGGGGAACGGTTGAAAGAGTAACTGATTCCATGCTGGGAAAAGTCTGGAAATATGTGGCTGATGAAAGAGGTGCTAGCCGGATAAGTGAACTCTTTTGTGTGGCGAATCTGCACCATCTTGAAGATGGAAATATTGAAGTCAGGGTTATAAGCGACGACCGTCCGTTTGCGGAGGCGGTTCCAATGCAGCCGACGCTGGAAGATTTGTATCTTTATC
>CAMWWS010000173.1 GCA_947178085.1 uncultured Lachnospiraceae bacterium
CCTCCATATTATGAATACCTCTTCTTCAACATCAAACTTTAATATTGAAAAAGAGGTCTAAAATTACAATTCTCTTATTTCTCAGAAACCCGATAACTCTCTGTCGGACCCAAATAAGAATCCTGTAATCTTGTTCCGCTTGGATAAAGCACGAGGCTTTCTAACACGATACCCGGGTCCGCAGCGTAAAAATACAAATTATTTTCTCCTTTTCGTACCGGAACTGCTGTCTCTATCAGACGTACATTGTTCAGCACGCCTTGATTCCATTCTTTGCAGTACCATTCCGTTTTAAAGGAATCCTGTACGGTATCAATATTTATCTTTTCACCCTCATTTACCGAGACCGTACAGCGCATTCTCTCTCCCTTTTCCACCGGATTTCTCGGCATTAAATATAACCGTAATGTATATTCACCCTCTTGATTTGCTGCAAAAGCATATTTCAGATAAGGCGCTTCCTGTTTATCCACCCATGATTCCGTTACAGGGAAGGACTTTACAGCTGAGCCGATTCTTCCTAAATACTCAATAACCTCAAATCCTTTTCCATTGACTTTCTTTTCTTCCGCAAAGTTCTCTGCTCTCATGGCAATATAACCCTGATGTTCCACATAAGTACCGTCCATATAAGGATATTCCGTATTCTCTGCCTCTACTGCGAGTTTTCCTATCGTCTTTTCACCATTGTCAAATTCTACAAGAATTTTAATATGAGCCTTTTCCCTTCCCGATAAGCAAGTTCTATCACATGTCACAGTAATAACGGCTCCGCCTTCTTCCGTGCTGCGTACTTTTCCTTCTTTTGGAGAAAAATCAGCCCATGCTTTATCACACTCTATCCGATAGGTAAAGTCCACATTTCCCCTGCTGTCTAAGTCAATGAAAACTTTATCTGTATCCGGTCTGGTAAAATCATAATTACAGATCCATTCCCCGTCCTGCCAATGTTCGCCTAAATGATATTTTTCACTTCCCCTAAAACCTGTTACAATCTTTGCCCGCGAAATCGGCAATACTTCCTGCACTGTAGGATAAGTCCAGTTGCTGTCATCCCAGCTGCGAAAACCGGTATGGGCGGAATCCATCATATGATTCCACTTTCCGTTCGCCAGTTTATGATAAGCTTCCACATATTTTGCGTCCTGCAATGCCCTGTTCTTTGCACTTGCTCCATAGGCGTTGGCTGACATGGCGCCTCTTTTTGCAAAATGAGCATTCAAACCCGCTTCAATATGCATCAAAATCAAATTCATCGATGCCGCTGCCGGATAATATATCATGCTACAGTAAGCATTCAGACACTCCTTTGGCATTTCTGCTTTTAGTCTGTCTGCTTTTTCTATCAGGGTATTTACTTCTTCCCATACTCTGTCGCCTTCCCTATAATGGCAGGGATGATAAATATTTGGCGACATCGCCTCAGGACGCCTTATGGCATTCCATTTGGTATATCCGTCAACAAGCTCAAATAACTCCTCTTTCTTATCTTTGCTCAGACATTCTCCAAACTGCTTGTCAATCCACATTCGCAAATACTTTTCCGTTCCGTTTGGCTGGCTGAATGTTTCATAATCATAAGCAAGATCCATAAAAAAACTGAGCGGATACTCCGCGCCTTTTAAATCCCCTACATTGACTATCCAGAGCTCCCTCACCCCAAATTCGTACGCCATGGTCATTTGCTCCCATGTCTTGGTTAGTCTTGAGCTGTTCTGCCATTCATAGCTGATTGGTGCGCCATGATAATCGAAATGATAATACATACCGTATCCACCAGGATGTGGTTTATCATTTATTCTGGGAAGCCCTCTGGTATTACCGAAATTATCCTCACATAAAAGCAGGATAACATCATCCAGCTCCTCCCAATCCTTTAACCCTTTACAAGTATCATTCCCATAATAGTAATCTTCCACCTCTTTATAAATGGCGAGCATACGGGGAACTTTTGATAAATCCTCATTAATATGGGTGCGGATCAGTTCATGCTGTGTCAGTATTGCATCTTTAATAACCTGAATATTATCCTCTAATGTAGCTCCATCGGAAAGCAGCATGGAATCATTTTCCCCACGCATTCCTATTGTAATTACATTTTCATAAGGTTTATTCCTTAATATCCCGTCTTTCCAGAATTCCGTAATTGCTTCTTTATTTGAGATGAAGCTCCATGTATTGTCCTTCCCATAATTTTGATAGATTTTCTGCCATTCTGCACCGGCGCGGCACATCGGCTCATGATGTGATGCTCCCATTACAACACCGTAGCAGTCTGCAAGCCGTGCGCTTTCTAATCCCGGCCCTTCTTCCGAAAAAATGGAATTCCACATAGCCGGCCAGAGGTAATTTCCTTTCATACGAAGCAATAAAATAAAGATTTCTTCATAGGCTTTAGCGTTGACTCCTCCGAAAGTCTCCATACACCAGTTACCAAAAGCCGGCCATTCATCATTAATAAAAAATCCTCTGTACTTTACGGAGGGTTCTTTGGAACAAAATCCTTCTCCTATCTCCAAAACAACCGTTTCCTTTTTCTCCGGCGTCACATCTCCCCAATAGATTAAAGAAGAAACACCGCACAACTCAGATAAATGAAAAAGTCCGTAAATTGTTCCCCGTTTGTCGCTTCCTGCAATAACAAGTGCCTTCTCTACTTCGGGCATATCAGGAAAAGGATTCTCAATTACCTGCATCTGAAATACTTCCCTTTTTCCTGCGATTTTATCTGCTTTCCATTTTCCTGTCTTTTCAAACTCTTCCAAAATACGACTCTTACCTAAAGTTGCCGCTACAACCACAAAGGCATTTTTGCACTGCTGCCTTTCACTGACTATTGAAGGTTCGTTGTCTGTGACAAGTAAAATATCCTCCGCCACCCTTTTTCCGACTTTCTTAATACCCTCATATGCTTCCTCTTCAATTATCATCCACGTTGTATTATGATCTTCATTTATTGGAAATGTACTCATTTTTATAAACTTGCTCCTTTCGCGAGAAACAGACTAGATAATTGCGAAATTCTATTTCGATAACCAGAACTTGTACAACATAAACAAAATAAGGTGCGATTTCGCTTGCGGTGAGCACCGTTTTTGTTTATGTTGTATAAGTTCGTGACTTGCAATAACAGCTTCGCAATTGGTTAGAAACAAACTAATCCACAATACCAAAACCGAGTATCGTAAATTCCTTATCCTCATCTCCCGGCTGCATTTTTATCTCGACATGCCAAGACTTACGTTCTCTGTCTTGGAAACAAATCAACGGATTACAATGTGTCCAGCCGTTAATCTTCGGGTCTGCCAGAAGCACTTCTTCACCATCCACAAACACCTTTGCACATCCGGCGTCGGGCGCTCCTGAGTCTTTAGATACCAGAACGAGACTGCTGCAACATACATCTATCACGAACGGTGCTCTGCCTTTCACATGCTTCCAGTTATAAGGAAATTCCTTAGTCTGTGTTAAATTCCTGTCCATCTCAACGCCCTGAAGCTCCTCATCTGTCTCTGAAAAGTCTCCCGTTGAAACCACCTTAATATTTTCTGTTTCGTCGCTTCTGCGGTCAAATAACCAGACATTCTGAAACGCATCTCCAATCGGAGCCTGAACCTCTGTCAAATCCAGAGTATCCTCATCCATCTTACTTCCTTCAGCCTCCTGCATCAGATACAGCAGACCATCCGCCATAATCTTATGCCCGATATTAGTAGGATGAAAGCAGTCATAAAAGAACTGGTTCTTCGTCACAACCTTTCCTTCACCTGCCTTTTTATAAAACTGCTCCACCACGCAGTCCTTTGTGCTGACCATCGGCAGATTATAACACTCTCCTACAACACTAAGCCGTTCCTGCAGGTTCCAGTCATTAGCAAACACGGCAAACAACAGAATAACAGCGGGTTTGTTTTCGGCTGACAGAATCTTGCGAACCAGAGAGTCATAGCACACGCCCTTTGTCTCATCTCCTTCGTCATTAACCGCAAATTCCACTACTACAATATCCGGCGTTACCTCTCCATTTCTAAGCACATCACGCTCATAACGTATCATTCCAAGCTCTGAAGGTGTTCCGCCCACGCCTGCCTTAATGAAATGAATATTTTCATTTACGCCCTTTCCGGCAAGTCTGCACAATCCCTCAAAAGTCTGATAGGCATAACATTTTGTATTAATCGGTACCGCGCCTGCTCCCTGGGTAATGGAACCTCCGATAAAAGCAATTGTAGTCTCTTCTCCATTCTTAGCCTTCTCAATTGCAGCTTTCAGACGGGCATTGTTTCCTGTCTGCACCAATGATTTCCGAAGCATCTCCTGATAAAAAGGTGTTTCAAAATCAACTTTTTCTTCTTCCTCCGGCTCCGGTGCTGTATATCCGTCATTGAGATAAAACTTCACTGTCGCCGATGCTTGTGCTGCCGCTCCGTCTTTCTGCGGCTCGTCAAATACAAAACGTATCTGTCCCGGCATGTCATCATCATCCGACCAGTCACATTCTGACAAATTCAATATATATTCCATGCCGTCCGCCGGAATATCCATACGAAGCGTTGTTCCGGAGCCATACATATCAGACTTCCCATACATCTGGAATTCAAATACCGCCTGCTTTTCCGAATCTTCCATCTCCACACTGATACCAATGCTATGAACAAGCTGACGAAATCCTTCCGTTGTTGCCAGCATGTCAAGCATCTTTTCGTCGGTGATATTTCCGACAATCCTTGCACTCGAAATCATACGCCCGTCATTTAAGTAAATAAATTGCACGCCTGTTCCGTTTGGCTGTGCCGAACCGGAAATCTGTTTGTTCCTCATAATGTAAAATCCCGATTTCTTTTTTACGGGGTCCTTTGGTGCTTTTGGTCCTTCCATAATATCTTCCTCCTATTTTTACGCAATGTTATTCTTATATTACCTTTTACCCATCTTATCAAATCACTGTCAACTTTGTTCTCACGGTACGGTATTCTTCCTTTATATCCGCCTCTTCTGTCAGGTCTAATACAGGTTCTCCATCCACGTCAAAATGTACTCTCCTGATTCCACTGCTGCGTACCCCGTCAATTCCCGGCCTGGCATGATAAGTATTCCATATGTTACCGTCATCATCTTCTATATAGGCATTATGCCCCGTACCATACTCGCCTTCCACGCTTCTTGCAGTCAATATAGGGTAATTCTTTTTCTTCCAGTTACATACATTAAGCAGGTCCTTTCCCTTTTCAATGGAAAGCAGCCCCACCACATATGATGTATCAACAGCCGCGCTGGAAAAAGTAAGAAAGAGTCTGTTTCCCCTAATTAATGCAAACGGTCCTTCGTCCACAAACGTATGATTGTTTGCCCAACCGTATTCCGGCTTTGATAAAATAACAGGCTCAGAAAGGAGTTTCCATGGCTCTTGTTCATTTAATTTGGCAATATAAAGCCATGCCCCTAAATCCTTGGGTAAAAACTGTCTCTGAGACCAGACGGCATACAGCTCTCCCTGCCATTCAAAACAAGTCATATCCAAAGTAATTTCCTTACCCGCTTCACAAATCTGGCTGCCGTCCTTTTTCACTACGCGCTTCGGACGAGACCAATCTTCGCTGCATATCGGATTTCCGCCTTCCCGGAGTTCCATCACGTGACTTTCTTCATAGAAGAATTCTCCTGTAGTGGCTGCATGGAAAATGTAAAGTCTGTCACGTATTATATGAAATTCCGGTGCCCACAATAATCCGCCAATTTCCGGATACATTTTACTGTCCAGAATTAAATGTTCTTCTGCCTCTACTAAGCCTGAAATCGTCTCAGCCTCTCTGATGTAAAGGCTGTGATTATTATCTGCATCATTCGTTGCAATAAAATAATACTTTCCATTCCATCTGCCTATGCACGGATCCGCCCTATTATATGCCACCGGAAATTCAAAATGTTCCTGCCGTACCCTGCCCGTTATTTCATAAGTACCCTTTTTATGAAAATCCACTTGTGACAAATCAAAATCCACACGCTTATAGGCTATGCTTCCATCGCTATATAGCGCCTTCGCAAGATAATCCTGCAATTGCTCTGGATTGGAGGCTTCTATTTGTTCCGGAAACTGTATGCCCGTATTAACAGGTGTCAATAACTTCTTCTTAAGCCTTTCCGCAGTCCGAGCAGGTATTTCTATCACATTGTGGCAAACCGCGCCTTCTATTCCGGGAGATACCGGAATCTCTATGCAGCTTACAGCTTTTTGCAAAAAATCTTCACAAA
>CAMWWS010000174.1 GCA_947178085.1 uncultured Lachnospiraceae bacterium
GTTTTTTGTAACTCTAACTTATTCATCGTCACCCTCCTAAATATTTTTTCATCATGCAAATATTATCACAATGCACAATATGACACTACTTAAAATTTTAATGTATATTGGTATAAAAGTCAAATAGAACTATCGGCATAAGAAGACATATGTTTCTTTAATAACTTATCAGCCTTAATATTGCATGACTTACCGATTTTAGGCATATATTGAACTAAAATCATCATAAGCAGGTCGCCCATTTGAAAAAAAAGCTTTCCCCTAAACAATTGCTCGGAGCAGTTATACTATTGCTCTTTTTTATCTTATTAACAGTTTTCCTTTACAGCAAGTTCAATGAAGATGCCAGATTCGAAAAATTTACGGAAGAATTGTTCAAATCAGAGCTGTGTTCCAATCCTATCAATCTGCACTATACGTTATCGGACGCATCCAAATACGGAATTGATGAAAGCTCTGTCTCTCTCCCTATATATCATGCGGGAGAAGCTCTTGAAAATATGGACAAAGCAAATGATGTTCTGATTTCATTACAAAAATTTCATCCGGAAAAACTTTCCTCTGTAAACCAGTACACTTACATACTTTTATCTTCATACCTGACTGCATCTAAGGAGAGTTCTTCATATCCTTATTATGACGAACCGCTCTCTCCTTCTTCCGGTATCCAGTCCGGTCTTCCGTTACTGCTTTCGGAATATCGGATATCATCTGTTGCCGACATAAAGAATTATCTGTCTATTCTGTCACAGATTCCTTCTTATCTGGAAGGTATCATACTTTATGAGCAGGAAAAAGCCGATCACGGCCTCTTTATGTCAGATGCTTCCGTCAATAAGGTAATAGACCAGTGTGTTACGCTGATGAATCCGCAACAGCTTGAATCCGGCAGTCATTTTCTGGAAACTACTTTTGCTCAGCGCCTGGACAATTTGATGGCAAAAGGAATTATAAACGAATCTGAAAAGCAGGCGTGGCAGTCGGAAAATAATCGTCTGCTTTCAACAATTGTAGCCCCTGCCTATGATAAGCTGGCTGACGAATTGACATTATTAAAAGGCAGCGGAACTAACCCGCAAGGGCTTGCATACTACTCCGACGGCAAGGAATACTATCAGGCCAGCTTACGCCTTAAAACCGGCTCTTATCGCAGTATACAGGAAATAAAAGAAATGTTGGCATCGGATTTTGAAAAAAATTACCCATCATTGATTTTATTGTTTCAGAAGCAGCCTAACTTAACCTATCTGCTTACAGATAACGATACTTCCTTTCCCGAACTTTCTCCGGATGATATGCTGCTAAAGCTTCAATCCATGATAGCGGAAGATTATCCCGCTATTATATCCATGCAGGAGAATTCTGCAAACAGCAGTCAGTCAGAAGAACAATCTGTCAGATGTAGCGTCAAGTATGTAGATGAATACCTCGCTCCGTATTCCGCTCCCGCATTTTACCTGACGCCGCCCATTGACGATGCAAGCGAAAATATCATCTATATTAACCCTTTGGATACTGCGGAGGGTCTTACTCTTTTTACAACCCTTGCACACGAGGGGTATCCGGGTCATCTCTATCAGACTGTATACCACCAGAATTATCTGCAGGCGGCTAATGCCTGTCCTCTCCATAGTATTCTGCAATATGGCGGATATGTGGAAGGCTGGGCAATGTATGTGGAACTGAATTCATATGATTATGCCATCCGCCTGACTAAGGATGCGCACCCCGAAACAGAATCACGGTATCTGGCGGAGAAGCTTAACAGGAAAATTCAACTGTGCCTCTATTCACTGCTTGATATCATCATCCATTATGAAGGAGCATCTTATGAAAGAGTGAATACGATTCTATCTGCAATAGGATTTACAGATGAAGAAAATATACGCGATATATACGAATATATCATTGAAGAACCTTGTAATTATCCGAAATATTATTTGGGATATCTGGAAATAGAAGCATTGAAACGCAATGCGAAAACACTCTGGGGCGATTCATATACGCCATACCGGTTCCATACCTTCATGCTTGATAACGGACCGGCGGACTTCAGAACGCTTGACAGACTGCTTATGCTTACACATGCCTGAAGTTGATATTATCCCAAATATTTACAATAAATGTAATGGCGGAGATTTAACGCCCCGCCATTCCTTGTTATTCTATTGATTTCAAAGATTCCGCCATATTGATTTTTTCCAATTTAAAAAACATGATGCCATTTACAAACATTGCAAAAGCAAAGGTAAATATCAGGCTGAGTAAATAGCTCATAGGAGTTATGATCGTTTTGAAGGAAACCATGTCAATTTGGACATTATACATAACAAACTGATGCAGCCATTTGCCGAGCAACAGTCCCACAAGCGCACCAAAAGCTGTCAATATCAGGTTTTCACGGAAAACATAATCCGCAGTTTCTTTTGCATAAAACCCAAGTACCTTTATGGTCGCTATCTCTCTGATTCTTTCAGTTATATTGATATTGGTCAGGTTATACAGGACAATGAATGCAAGACTTCCCGCACATGCTATGATAAGGGCGATAATGTAATTCATATTATCCATCATACCTGACACTCTTTCACGCATATCCCGAATAACGGAAACAGAAAGTACATTGCCCATATCGGAAATACGCGCCGCCGCCTCATGGATATCGGCTCCTTCTTTCACAATCGCATATGCGCTCTTATACTCCGGCTCCCTGCCAAGCTGCGCCTCATAAACATCTTTACTGATATAAATATAATTATAAACAAAGTTTTCACAAATAGCGGATATAGTGACCTCCAAACTGTTCATATCGTTATCTCTTAAAATAACTTTATCTCCCACTGTAATCCCCAGATTTTCTGCCATCTTGGCAGTGAGAACCGCTTTATCTCCCGACGGATAAGAAATCGCTTCGCCAGTCTGCGTATGAAGGCTTATAAAATCACCGATTTCCTCTGCATTTTGAGCAATCTCCATATATACGGATTTAGTCTTTCCTGCATAATCCATATCTACGCTTTCTTCATAACGATAAGTAATCTTATCAAGAATATCATCGGTCTTCTCTGCTATCGCGGCTGCATCCGAATCCTGAACGGAATCCGTAAAAGTAATTCCGATATCAAATATCTGAACTTCGTCATACTGCAGCTCAGCAATATTTGTCACAGAATCATTGATTCCGAAACCTGTCACAAGAAGCGCCGTACAACCGCTGATACCAAGTATCATCATGAAAAATCTTTTTTTATACCGTACAATATTACGTGCTGATACCTTATGTAAAAACTTCATCCTGTTCCAGATGAAAGTAATCTTCTCTAAGAATATCCTCTTACCGTTTTTGGGAGCCTTCGGACGGATCAGGTCTGCCGGCACACTGTATAATTCGTACTTGCAGGAGAAATATACCGCGCCTACGGAGCAAAGAAGCGCTGCTGCAAGTGAAAAAAACGCAATTTTAAGGTGGATGACATATTTGATTGAAGGCATATTATACATAATACTGTACCCTTCCCAAATTACCTTCGGGAAAAGCCATGAGCCGACAGCACAGCCAATTACGGCGCCGACAGTCGCGGCGCTCCCGGCATAAAATAAAAATTTAGCCATAATGGTTCCGTTTTTATAACCAAGAGCCTTTAATATCCCAATCTGAGTCCGCTGTTCCTCCACCATCCTATTCATGGTAGTCATACATACCAACGCCGCCACCAGAAAGAAGAATACCGGGAATACAACGGCAATCGCCGCTACGATTTCGGAATCACTCTCATAGCAGACATAGCCGATATTTGTATTTCTGGTCAGCACATAATAGTCCGGCTCTTCAATATCATCAAGCTCAGCCTGCGCATCATCAATCTTCTTTTGAGCATCGGCTACTTCTTCATCAAATTCAGCCTTTGCATCTTCATATTCCTTTTTGGCATTTGCAATCTCTTCTTTAGCGGTTAAGATATCTTCCTTAGCGGTTGAAATATCCTCTTTTGATGTAGTAAGTTTCTCCTTTGCTTCATTAAGCTCCCTCTCACCCGCCAGAAGCTCAGCTTCATTTTCCGATATTTCGGTTCTTGCCGACTCTATCTGTTCTTTTCCTGCCTGAATCTGAAGCATACCGGCTTGATACTGTTCTACAGGCATCATATCCGCCATTGCAAGAAGCTGTGCTTCCCGCTCATTCAATTCGGCCTCCTGTTCAGCTAACATATCTTTTGCCTGCTGAATCTCCCTTTTTCCATCGGCGATTTCCTGCTCATGACTGGCGATTTCCTGTTCGCCGTCAGTTATTTCCTGTTCACCGTCAGCGATTTCCTGTTCGCCGTCGGCTATTTCCTGTTCGCCGTCAGCGATTTCCTTTGAAGCCGAATCCAGTTCCTCCTGTGCTTCTGCTTTCTTATCATCAAGCTCTGTCTGCGCATCATCAATTTTTTCCTGCGCTTCTTCGATAAGACCATCATATCTTGCCTGAACGAGTTCTTCCGTCTTATCTTCTATTTCACCCTGAATCGCGTCAATATAATCTTCATACTCATCCGTATAAACATCATACTTCTGCATCATTGTCAGGTATATGCCCGTGAGATAGTCGCAGTCAAACGATTCTTTCGGCACGCAGATGTATGCCGCAATTTTTCCGTCTCCTATAGAAGTCGTACCTCTTTCAAAATTTATATAACATGGAGACTGTACGATACCGACTATCGTATATACAGTATTACTAAACATCTCCAACGTATCTTCGTCATTGCTGTCAGTAACCGTGATACGTGAGCCAATTGCCGATTCACCCGCAATATTGGCATCAATAACACATTCATTTGCGCTCTGCGGCAGCCTTCCTGCCGTCACTACAACCTGATTAATATTTTCCGGCACAGTAAAAATTTTAAATGCAGACTCATTCCCG
Source organism: uncultured Lachnospiraceae bacterium (assembly GCA_947178085.1). Next base: position 4,910 of record CAMWWS010000174.1, read on the forward strand.
CCTTCTAAAGAACATAGCGCATCAACGGATATAATACCTTCCGCGTCTGCCACTTCTTCCATTGCCGACAATTCTTCCACATCTTCCTGTGTAAAACCTATGGTTGACAACAAATTAAAATCAAAGAAATTTGTATCACTCAGATAATCATTCTCCGTTGCTATCATAGCCGGAGTAGTCATTTTAAGTCCCACATAAAGGGCCACTCCCAGCATCACGATTGCCAGGATTGCCAGATACCGCCCCAGACTGCCTTTTATCTCCCTGATAGTTGTTTTTATCATTGAACTGCTCATTTAGCCGACTCCTTGTATCTTACGCTCATATCTGTAAGAGCGTTAATCAAATATGATTACCATTCGATTTCTTCTACGGGAACAATATGTTCATTCATTTCGATTTTTTTCACAGTTCCGCTCTTCACCGTGATTATCCTGTCCGCCATCGCCGTTAACGCCTGATTATGAGTAATAACAACAACTGTCACGCCCTCATTCCTACAGGTGTCCTGCAATAATTTTAAAACAGCCTTTCCCGTATTATAGTCCAATGCTCCGGTCGGCTCGTCACATAACAAAAGCTTAGGATTCTTGGCTAACGCCCTCGCAATCGCTACCCTCTGCTGTTCTCCGCCGGATAACTGCGCCGGAAAATTTCCCGCCCGGTCTTTTAAGCCTACCATCTCCAGAACTGTCATCGCATCCAGAGGGTCTTTACAAATCTGTGCAGCCAGCTCTACATTCTCTAGCGCAGTCAGATTCTGTACCAGATTATAGAACTGAAAAACGAAACCGATATCGTACCGCCTGTAGGATGTAAGTTTCTTGCTGTTATAAGCCGAAATCTCTTCTCCATCAAGAAGAACTTGTCCTGATGAGAGAGAATCCATACCGCCTAATATATTAAGAATCGTCGTTTTTCCGGCACCGGAGGCACCTACCACGACGCAGAATTCTCCCTTTTCAATCGTGAAATTTACACCTTTCAGGGCTTCTATATCCACCTCACCCATATGATATGTCTTTCCTACATTCTTAAATTCTACAAATGCACTCATCTCTGCTCCTCTTTTTTACTCTTCTTCCTTCGCTCTTAACATTATCATATTTTAACAGGCTCACATAAGCTTTGCAAGCATAATGCTTGCGATAACTCCCGACATTGTTGCCAAAACCGCTCCTGCAAGCGTATATCTTGTCTTCGTGACTTTTGCCGCCATAAAGTATACCGACATCGTATAAAAAACTGTCTCAGTGCAGCTTGTCATTATAGAAGTTGTCATCCCAATCAAAGAATCCGGTCCGTGGTTTTTAAATATATCCAACAC
>CAMWWS010000175.1 GCA_947178085.1 uncultured Lachnospiraceae bacterium
TATTAAAACTGCCAATGAAAGTATTTATTATATCGTAGATGATATCCATAGGGCGATTCAGAATAATGAGCAGATTTCTTTTCAATATCTTGAGTGGAATCTGGAGAAAAAACTAATGCCGCGCAGGGAAGGTAAACTTTACAGGGTAAGTCCATGGGCGCTGACTTGTAAAGATGAAAACTATTATCTTATTGCCCACGACAATGAGGAAGACAAGATTAAGCATTTCCGTGTGGATAAAATGGGCAGCATCAAGGCACTGTCTAACGTAAAGCGGGAAGGAAGCGCATTATTTGAACGTTTTGACATTGCGGATTATGCTAATAAGACATTCAGTATGTTTGGAGGGAAAGAGGAAACGGTTACGATACAGCTTGAAAACCAACTGATAGGAGTTGTGATGGATAGATTTGGACAGGATGCTTCCATTAGAATAAGAGATGAGGAGCATTTTTCCGTACGCGTTACCGTAGCCATCAGCGGACAGTTCTTCGGCTGGCTGACAGGATTGGGTGCGGGTGCCAGACTGATTGCGCCGGAGAGTGTTGTGACGCAGTATCAGGAGTTTGTTAATGGGATTATAAAAAACTATCATGAATCTTGACACAGAATCAGTATTATCATATACTATTCTTATGACCACAAAATGTAGGAATGTTATGTAAACAAACAACTATATTTTGTATATTTGGATATGTCGCATATAACCCATGTGATTAGTGATGAGAGGGAGATGTTATGAGTAATCTGTTAGAATCGCAGAGTGCGGTGGACGAGAATTTTGGGGATGAGTTTAAGCCTATTAAAAATGTCAAGGTCATAAAAAAGGATGGTAGCCTTGAGGCTTTTAATGTCCAGAAAGTCATAGATGCTGTTGGTAAAAGCGCTTATCGTGCTTTAACCAAATTTACGGAAGAAGAGAAACGGCATATCTGCCAGATCGTAGTAAATAAGGTAAACGAATTGAATGATGATGAGATTCCGATTCAGCTCATGCACAATGTGGTAGAGAGCGCGTTAGAGGATATTAAGCCGATTGTAGCCAAGAGCTATAGGGATTATCGTAATTATAAACAGGACTTCGTACGAATGATGGATGATGTTTATAAGAAAAGCCAGTCTATCATGTATGTTGGTGACAAGGAGAATGCTAATACGGACAGCGCCCTTGTTTCTACCAAGAGAAGCCTTATTTTTAACCAGTTTAATAAAGAATTATATCAGAAATTTTTCATGACGACGGAAGAAATTCAGGCGTGTCGTGACGGATATATCTATGTGCATGATATGTCTGCAAGAAGGGATACGATGAACTGCTGTCTGTTCAATGTTGCAGAGGTACTGCATGGCGGTTTTGAAATGGGAAATATCTGGTATAATGAGCCAAAGACGTTGGATGTAGCATTTGATGTCATCGGAGATATCGTGCTGAGCGCGGCAAGCCAGCAGTACGGAGGCTTTACAGTGCCGGAAGTGGACAAGATACTGGAGCCGTACGCCGAGAAGACATATCAGAAAAGCCTGAATAAATATAAAGAGCTTGGAATAGATGAGGAAAAAGCTGAGTCTGAGGCTTTAGAGGATGTTAAGAGAGAATTTGAGCAGGGATTCCAGGGTTGGGAATATAAATTCAATACTGTAGCAAGCAGCCGTGGCGATTATCCGTTTATTACCGTAACAGCGGGCATCGGAACAGGAAAGTTTGCGAAGATGGCGACTATAATAATGTTGAATGTACGTAAGGTCGGACAAGGAAAAAAGGAGTGCAAGAAGCCTGTACTGTTCCCTAAGATTGTATTTCTTTATGATGAAAATCTGCATGGACCGGGTAAAGAGCTGGAAGACGTGTTTGAGGCCGGTGTGCAGTGCTCCGCGAAAACAATGTATCCTGACTGGCTGAGCCTGACCGGAAAAGGTTATGTTCCCAGTATGTATAAGCAATATGGAAAGGTTATCTCACCTATGGGCTGTAGGGCTTTCCTTTCACCGTGGTATGAAAAGGGCGGTATGCACCCTGCAGATGATAGTGATTCACCGATTTTTGTAGGAAGATTCAATATAGGAGTGGTTTCTCTGCATTTGCCCATGATTTTGGCAAAATCCCGTCAGGAAAGCAAGGACTTCTATGATGTGCTGGACTACTATTTAAACTTGATCAGGCAGCTTCATATCAGAACATATGCTTATCTGGGAGAAATGCGTGCGTCAACCAATCCGCTTGCTTATTGTGAAGGAGGATTCTATAACGGACATTTGCAGCTTCATGATAAGATTAAGCCGATTTTGAAGACAGCGACGGCAAGTTTCGGAATTACGGCGTTTAATGAGTTACAGCAGTTATATAACGGAAAATCTCTGGTAGAAGACGGTCAGTTTGCACTGGAAGTATTAGAGCATATAAATAACAAGATTAACGAATATAAAGAAGAGGACGGTCATCTGTATGCAATTTACGGAACGCCTGCCGAGAACCTGTGCGGTCTGCAGGTGAAACAGTTCCGCGCTAAATACGGTATTGTGGAAGGCGTGTCCGACAGGGAGTATGTTTCTAACAGTTTCCACTGCCATGTAACAGAGGATATTACTCCGATTGAAAAACAGGATTTGGAATATCGTTTCTGGGAGCTGTCCAATGGCGGAAAGATTCAATATGTAAAATATCCGATTGATTATAATATTGATGCGATTAAGACCTTAATAAGACGCGCGATGGAGATGGGCTTTTATGAAGGCGTCAATATGTCTCTTGCCTATTGTGATGATTGCGGGCATCAGGAGCTTGAAATGGATGTGTGCCCTGTATGCGGCAGCCGTAACCTGACGAAGATAGACAGGATGAACGGTTATCTTGCATATTCGCGTGTTCATGGCGATACGAGACTAAGCGATGCCAAGATGGCGGAGATTGCGGAGCGGAAAAGTATGTAAAAGTTCAGGCTTGGCAAGTCACGAACTTATCCAAAATAAACAAAAACGGCGCTCGTCGCAAGCGTAATCGCGCCTTATTTTGTTTATTTTGTCTAAGTTCTGATTATAAGCGAAATTACATATGTAAATAAGTAGATTGAGAGTTGATTATATGAGGTATCATAATATTACGAAGGACGATATGTTGAATGGGGATGGGCTGAGGGTGGTTCTGTGGGTTGCAGGCTGCTCTCATTGCTGTAGGGAATGTCAGAACCCGATTACATGGGATCCTGATGGAGGACTGCCGTTTGATGAACAGGCGAAGAAGGAAATTTTCGACCAGTTAGAAAAAGAATATATTTTCGGTATTACCTTTTCAGGCGGAGACCCGCTTCATCCTGCCAATAGAGCTGATGTCAGAAATCTCATGATGGAGATTAAAGAAAAGTATCCGGATAAGACAATCTGGCTCTACACGGGAGACGTCTGGGAGAATATTATGAATGATACTCTTATGAAATATGTTGATGTGTTGGTAGATGGTGAATTTATGGTAGAATTAAAGGATACCAAGCTGCGCTGGAAAGGAAGCAGCAACCAGAGAGTGATTGATGTGCAAAAGACCTTGGAATCGGAAGATATATCAGTTCCGGTGCTGCATTGTTTATAAACTGTTATCGCAGTTCTGGATACTAAAATGGAATCTTGTAATTGCCTGGATAGTGGCAAAAAGAATGGAGCATGGCTGAATAAATGAAAACAATTAAAATAAAGTATTTTACGGATAAAATAGATAAATTAACATACATAGACGGCAAATCGGACTGGATTGATTTACGTTCCGCAGAGGATGTTACGTTAAAGAAAGGCGATTTTAAATTGATTTCATTGGGCGTGGCAATGGAACTGCCCGAAGGGTATGAGGCGCACGTCGTTCCGAGAAGTTCTACTTTTAAGAACTTCGGTATTATTCAGGCTAACCATCAGGGTGTTGTTGATAACACTTACTGCGGTGACAATGACCAGTGGTTTATGCCTGTATACGCTGTACGCGACACGCAGATTCATGTTAATGACAGAATCTGCCAGTTCCGTATTATGAAAAACCAGCCCAAAATTGTTTTTGAAGAAGTTACAAGTCTCGGTAATGAAGACAGAGGCGGACACGGAAGCACGGGAACACAGTAACAAATTTATTCCCTTGACTCAGGAAGCCGCATACGTAAGAATCTCTTGGCCAATTGTCTCGGATTCAGCGGAAGAATCGGATATATATAACTTTGACCTGACAAAGTTTTGTTACATACAATTGCAAGAAGTAAAATGACAATTGCAGCCACATATCCATATATGCCAAACAGAGCAGTCAGTATAAGGTTGAGGATTCTCATGAATTTCAGCGCATATCCAAGCTCGTAACTCGACTGCGTATAGTTGGCAATTGCTACGAAGGCCATATACAGCATCACCTCAGAATTAAACCAGCCGCTATTAACTGAAAACTCACCAAGTACAAGCGCCGCCATAACACTAAGGGGCGTACTGAGCATATTCGGCGTATTGATAGCCGCTAATTTCAGTCCGTCAATTGCCAGTTCCAGTATCAGAAACTGCGCGATAAGCGGTATATTTGAGGGTTCCTTAACCATGATAAAGCGATATGACTCCGGTATCCATTCAGGTCTTTGCATTAAAAGCAGAAATGTAGGAGTAATCAAATACGTCATAATACTAATCACAAAGCGGGAAAGTCGCAGATATGTTCCCGTGACCGGCGGAAAGTAATAATCATCCGCTTCTTCCACAATATCAAAAATCGAAGTAGGAACAATCATTGCAGACGGCGAATTGTCTACGAGAATGATAATATCCCCTTCCAGTATCTGTGCTGACGCCGTATCGGGACGTTCCGTGAATTTGAACTTCGGAAATGGGTTAAACCAGCATCTTTTATATAGACATTCCGCAAGGCTTTCCTGATTCATCGTAAGAGCATCTACTTTGATTTCGGATATACGCTTTTTGATTTTATTTAAGAATTCATGATCGACCCTGTTATCCATATAGCATAGTACGATGTCGGTCTTGGAGCTTTTTCCGGCATTCATCATTTCCATACGGAGCTCAGTGCTTCTGATTCTTCGACGTATCAGAGCCGTATTGAAAACAACCGTTTCTACAAATCCGTCTTTGGAGCCTCTAAGCGTTTTATCTTTCTCAGGTTCCTCCACGCCTCTTGCCGGATAAGTCCTTGAATCTATTAAGACACACCTGTCATATCCGTCAATGAAAAGAGCGAATACGCCGGAAAGGATGTTGTAAAAAATATCATCCCACTTGTCTTTTAAATCAACTTCCACATATGGAGTCGCTTTTTTTGCCATTTCATGTGCGTTTTGCGGCATATCATCAGGGTTTAAATCTATGAAGTACTGTAGGATTTTCATCATCAGCTCGTCTTTACAGAAGCCGTCTACAAAATATATACATGCCTGCCTGCCGCCTACTTCTATAACCCTGTACACAATATCAAAATTGGTATCCGGCGCCAGTCTTTCAGCCAGATAACTCATGTTTTCATCTAATGCTGTAGTCATTGTTTCTTGTTTATACACTGATCCAAACTCCTTCCAAGATAATTTTTATATTCCGAGAAAATTTTATATTATAAGAAATTACGCCGTAGCGATGATTTTTCTATAGTATTTCACAGGAGTCATTTTTTATTCTTTTTATCAGTCCATATGTGGAAAATGTTATGTAAAAAATATGTTTGTCTTGTCTTTTCAGAAAGTAAATAGTACAATATTTGTATCACGATTTAGCAGAAGGCAGGAGTGAATGTATATGACATATGAAGTTCATGCAGAACAAGGATGGGTAAACAGAGGTAATCTATTTAGGTTGAAGGAACTTATGAAACGTGCAGAAGCGGGAGATAGAATGACTTTGGCTTTCCTCGGCGGTTCTATTACGCAGGGCTGTCTTTCTTCGCAGTATACTAATTGCTATGCTTATCTCGTCTATGACTGGTTTGTCAGGAAATTTCCTAAAACAGCTTTTACATATATTAATGCCGGAGTGGGCGGCACTACTTCTCAGTTCGGAGTTTCAAGAGTGGAAGACGATGTGCTTTCCTTTAAACCTGACCTCGTTTTGATAGAGTTTTCCGTAAATGATGATAATACGGATTTCTTTAAAGAAACATATGAAGGTCTGGTACGCAAAGTATATGGCAATCCG
>CAMWWS010000176.1 GCA_947178085.1 uncultured Lachnospiraceae bacterium
AGCCAGAACTTAGGCAACATAAACAAAATAAGGTGCGATTTCTCTTGCGGTGAGCGCCGTTTTTGTTTATTTTGACTAAGTTCGTCACCTGCAATAAAATTCTATATTCTATGCATCTGATTAAAAATCTCTTCCTTCTGACACTTAATAATAACTCCGATACTTTCACCGAGTTTAGCCAGTTCTTCTACTATAACACCAAAATCCTTACTTGCCTGATTCATATCTACAATCATCATCATATTAAAATAATCCTGTACAATTGTCTGTGAAATATCCAGTATATTAATTCCGTTTTCCGCTAAATATGTACACACTTTCGCAATAATACCAACCGTATCTTTCCCCACTACCGTAATAATTGTTTTCTTCATAAATAAACCCTGCTCCTTTTCGTGTTATATCTCAATCATCTCTGACACTTCATTCCTCTTTGCAACATATATAGGAAAGTCATCTTCTTTATATCCTGTTTCCGACATCATAATTTCAAGTTTTACCGCCTCATAAGCGAGCTCCGGCATATTGTTTTCCTTACTCAGATGCCCTAACACAACAGCCTGTAAATGGTCGTTCAACAATCTGCTAAGCAGTTTGCCCGATGTCTCGTTGGACAGATGTCCTTTATCGCCTAATATCCGTTGTTTCAGGAAATACGGATATGGTCCGACCTGAAGCATATTAACATCATGATTTGCTTCCAGATACAATACATCCAAGTCTTTAAGGCAGGCAACAGTGTAATCATTATAACAGCCCAAATCAGTAATAATGCCCATTTTCTTTTTATCATGGCTGATTCTATATGCTACCGGCTCAGCCGCATCATGAGAAGTGCGCATAGGATACAAAGTCATATCCTTTATTATGCATTTCTCATCTGCCCTGATACAGTGAAAAAGGGAATCATCTATATTCCCTAAAGAAGCAGTCTTCTTTATTTCCTGTATCGTTCCTGCCGTTCCGTAAATAGGAATCCCATATTTTCTTGCTATAACTCCTAAACCGTTTATATGGTCTGCATGTTCATGGGTAATGAATATAGCGTCTACTTCCGATATTTTTACACCAAGTGTAGATATTCCCTCTTCAATACGCTTACAACTGATGCCTGCATCAATCAAAAGGTGTGTTGCATCAGATCCTGCATAAATACAATTACCACTGCTCCCACTGGCTATACTGCATAATCTCATAAGTATCTCAGTCTTTCCAATAAATTTTTATCACGTCACCGCTGTGAATCGGCTCCATATACTGCGCATCTTTTTCATTCAGTTTCGTGGCAATGCCGCTTCCCTGCGGTACTGACAAGTCAAAGTCTATGTAATTAAATACATCTACAAATATATATTCTGTCTTGCCTTCCAGACGAATCTGCTCACCATTGACTGTAACCTGAATGGTTCTGGGTATATTGTACGTATTGTTTTCAGACGCTTCAGTTTCATTGACTGCTTCCGCAGATTTACTTTCATCTGCTTCTAATGTATCCGCTTCCGTTTCTGCTGCATCTGTATTTATTTCCGAAGTATCTTCACTTTCTGCTTCTTTTCGCGGTTCACTCTTCACATAGCTTCCGTCATCTTCCGGCAGATTGGCATAAGTATCCGGTGCACCGCTTCCATATATATCCCTGTCTGACAGCTGCAATTCTTCCATCGTCCAGATAACAGAGAAATTCTCATAAACCTTGGTATCCATATCCGCCAGCTTATTATTTACATAAATATTCATATCCTGATTGATGATTACATCCATAAACTCTGCAATCTGTCTGACTGTGTAATAATTCAAAAACTCAATGGAGTCATTTTCCTTAATACCGTAAAAACCTGATTGCAGCTGACCGTTTACCATAGCGAACACAGGCAGTTCAACTTTTTTCTCATTGACTTCCACCCATAAGGCTGTATTATATTCCGGAAGCTGGTTAATATCCAATGCTGCAGGCTCTCCTGCCGTCGATTCCTCTACCCTGATCTGGTCGTTGGCATGAATAGGCGTATAAATATCAGCTTCCTGTCCGTTTACCGTAATTACGGCCGCTTCTCCTAAAGAACCTCTTGTAATACGCGGTTTGCCATTGACGAAATAATTCAGTTCCTTTCCACGCTTCGGGAAAAGTCCGGCATTCGCAAATTCCGCCTGCATCGCGGCATCTACAACTGCAAGTTTATTATTATCATAAAGCTTAATTCTCTGATCATTAAAGTATACAAAGATAAAGTTATTACTTTGTTCATAGAAGCTAAGGCATATTCCGATAGGTGTTACCATCAGCGAGTCGCGCTTTGCATCCTCCTCATGGAACACTATCTTCATCATGACTTCCTCACCGCGTACCGCAACTCTTTCATGCTGAATATTAAGTTGTGAAGCCAGTTCATCCGTATAACCCGGCAATTTTCCGCCGCCGCCGACAACAAACGCCGCACTGACAGACTTATTTCCGTTTAATTCCTTAATCTTATCTGCAACCTGCTTTGTCATATCCTTGATTACAGGCGCTGCCACTTCCAGCACCTTCTCTCTGGAAATGGTCTGGGAAAGACCCATAATATCTTTATATTCAATCTTCTCTTTTTCCCCTGCTTCGCGTTTGATTTGCTCTGCTGTCTTAAAATCAACCAGACAATGCTTGGCGATTACCTCTGTCAAGGCATCGCCTGCAATAGGAATCATACCGTAAGCAATAATGCTTCCGTCATTTGTAATAGAAATATCAGATGTACCTGCGCCCACATCAACCAAGGCGATATTTAACATACGATACATCTCAGGTATAGCTACCTGAATCGCCGCAATAGGCTCTAACGTAAGGTTCGCAACTTCAAGTCCTGCAATCCCTACTGCCTTATATAAGCCGTCGACCACATCATCAGGAAGAAATGTTGCAATTATATCCTCTCCGATGTGCTTCGCCTTATGTCCTTCCAGATTTCCAATCGGATAATGATTCATATAATATCGCACAACCGAATATCCAACACAATAAAACTTCATTTCAGTATTATTGGTTTTCAGGAATTCTTCATATGCCTTCTCAACCCCCATGGAATCAAGAGCATAAATATCCTCACCGTTTACTTCTTTATCAGCCGGAAACTCGTACTCCACATTTGTCGTCATAGTACGCAGCACACGACCTGCCGCCGCAATACATACGTCGGTATACTTCCTGCCCGTTTTTTCTTCCAGACAGCGCTTCACTTCACTGATCGTAGCGCCGACCTTATGAATATCATGAATCTGTCCATCCAGCATGGCACGCGTCTCATGCTCCCTGATACATTGCGCCACAACATGAAAATGTTCTCCTGTCCGATATCCTACCGTTCCTACAATACTTCTGGTTCCAATATCCAGACCAAATACTAATTGACCCGGCAATTTCATTGTCTCTGACACAGATATTCCTCCAATTTCTTATCAATCTGTTTACAGGTATCTGCAAGAGTCCCATTGTTATCAATGACTACTCTGCAATGCTGCCTGAATTCTTCATCTGACAGCTGCCCTTTTAAAATACTATCTATCTTTTCATCGGAATAAGCTCTTGATTTTTTCAGCCTGCTCCGCCTGATATCAATTTCCGAATATATATACCAAAGTTCATCCACTATCTGACTGTATCCGTCTTCAATCAAAAGCGCTGCTTCCACGAAAAGGAAGTCCAACTTTCCTTCCGTGCGTCTGTCTTCAATCTCCTGCATAATATACTTTTTAACTGCCGGATGAATGATGGCATTTACTTTTTCCAGAATATTTTTATCTGCAAAAATTTTCTCTGCCATCTTTACCTTATCTATAGTTCCATCCGAATTCAAAATATATCTTCCCAGAAGCATAACCAGCTCTTCATAGCATTTCTGCCCAGGTTCCTCTACCTGATGCGCCACCTTATCAGCCAAAATCACTTTACAGTTGTAATGACCTTCAATATAGGCTAAAAGTTCAGATTTTCCCGCGCCTATGCCTCCGGTAATTCCGATTATTTTCATTAATCTCCTCCGAAAATCATGGAATAACTTTATAAAATATGAAATTTACTTCGCATCATACCACGTCATTCCCGTATGAAGGTCAATCTCCAGCGCCACAGATAAATCGGCTGCCTTCTGCATCTCTTCTGACAAAATCTGCCTTACCTTCTCTTCCTCCGGTGCATATGTCTCAATCAACAACTCATCATGCACCTGAAGAATCAGTTTTGATTTAAGCCCTTCCTTCTTCAGCCTCGCCCACACGTGAATCATCGCAATCTTGATTATATCTGCCGCCGTTCCCTGTATAGGTGAATTCATGGCAACACGTTCTCCAAATGAACGCTGCATAAAATTACTTGATGACAATTCCGGAATCGGTCTTCTTCTGCCAAACATAGTTTTAACATACCCACAGGCCTTGGCATCTGCAACCAGTTTATCCAGAAACGCTTTTATTCCCGGATAAGTCTCAAAATACTGTTCTATATATTCTGCCGCTTCCTTCTTTGATATACTCAAGTCCTGACTTAATCCGAAGGAGCTTATTCCGTAAACTATTCCGAAATTAACGGCCTTCGCATTCCTTCTCTGCAGGTCCGTCACCTCTTCAAACGGCGTGTGGAATACTTTGGATGCCGTAATCCTGTGAATGTCCTGTTCCATCTGATATGCTTCTATCAGCTGTTCATCATCAGACATATGCGCCAAGACTCTTAATTCTATCTGCGAATAATCCGCGTCCATAAACAAATAACCCTCTGCGGGAACGAATATCTTACGGATTCTTCTTCCAAGCTCAGTTCTTATCGGAATATTCTGCAAATTTGGTTCTGTGGAACTGATTCTTCCTGTCGCTGTAATCGTCTGATTGAATGTCGAGTGAATCCTGTTACCTTCATCGATATAGGCTGCCAATCCATCCGCATACGTAGATTTCAGCTTTGTCAGACCTCTATATTCCAGAATGTCCGCGACAATCGGATAATCCGATGATAATTTTTCCAAGATATCCGCTGAAGTTGAATAACCTGTCTTAGTCTTTTTTCCGCCCGGAATACCCATTTTTTCAAAAAGAACTTCTCCCAGCTGCTTAGGTGAATTTATATTAAACTGCATACCCGCCTGCTCGCAAATAGACTGCTCCAGCTGCGCAATCCGCCCCGTCAGTGCCTCACCGTAAGCCTTCAGCTCATCAGGACGTACCATAATACCTGACTGCTCCATTTCATATAAAACCTTTGTTAAAGGCATCTCTATATCATACAGAAGTGAAAGCATTCCCTCTTCTTTTAGCTTTTCCCGAAGCACATCAGCCGCCATTAACGCAACATATGCCTGAAAACATGCAAATTCCTGAAACTCCTTCGGTTTTTCCTCCATAATACGGACATAAGTCTCTTTTCCACAAACCTGCTTTTTGTCCGGAATCATCAGATTCAGATATTCATTTGCAATGGCTTCCGTATCATAATCATTTTTTAACGGGTTGAGCAGATAAGCGGCCAGAAGAATATCAAAATACTTTTTTTCTTCATAAGCTGACATTGCATCCACATCTTTATAACTCTCTGTTTCACCCGTATCAATCATATCATACGCCTGTTTAATATCACAGATATCAAGTTTACATAATTTATTATCATTTATCCTGACTAATTTCCCGGACAAATATTTCGCAGTAATAAATCCCTGACACGGAACGAAGTACACTTCCTGCTCGGAAAGTGCAAGCGCTATGCCTGCGAGAGTATCATCTCCCTTGCCATCCTTCAAAACAGCAAGTCCGATTTCGCAGCCGGTCTCGCTATTTTCAGATGCATCGCCAAACTTATAAATATTTTCAAAAAGTTCTTCTATTTCATCTAACTCTGTCAAAGTCCTGAAATATTCCGGCTGGCTGTTCTTAACTACAGAATCCGTTTCAAACCGTGACAACAGATTCTTAAATTCCAATTGCTTACATAACACATAGGCTTCTTCCGTATAGAAGTTGCCCACCTTTGCATCTTCAAAAGAAAAATCAATATCACTGTCAACATTTATGGTGGCAAGAGTCTTACTTAAGTCCGCCAACTCCTTATTGTTGATAAGTGACTCCCTGACTGCTTTTTTTGTCACTTCATCAATTCTGGCATATATTTCTTCAAGAGAACCAAACTG
>CAMWWS010000177.1 GCA_947178085.1 uncultured Lachnospiraceae bacterium
CCTAACTCAGAATGCTGTTGATCTATTTGTAAGTAAAGTCGTTGTAAATTCTCCGAATTCCATTGAAATCACTTGGAAGTCAAAGGATTTATTTGATGAAATTTACAATAGGAATGCCTAAAAATCAGCATTCCTATCGAAAAATGAATGATATACAAAAGATTGTAACTATAAACTGGTTTGTCTGTCTGAAACACAATACTCTACAATCACAATAGGGGAAGAAGTTTTTTTCAGCAGATAATAACTGTCGTTAGCTTTTGCGACGCGGGTATTATTTCTATCGATCGTATTTAATAACACTTGTTGTATTTTCTCTGCCAGTTCCTTACTTTGTTCACTGTTTGCATAATAAAAAGTCTGTGCACCGTGTACATATTCTTCATGATAACTGTTTTGATGAATACTGACTGTCACAACAGGCCTCGTTGATTCTATCAGCTCTACGCGCCGTTTCATGTCCTGTACCTTTTTATTAGAGGCATTTTCATCATACAAACCGGCGTCAGAGTCTCTGGTCAGAACCACTTCCACATCCTCCTGCTCCAAAAACTGCTGCAATTTTATAGCGATTTCTAAATTAATATCCTTTTCCAGTGCTCCGCTGGTACTTACTTTACCCGGATCGGCTCCTCCGTGTCCCGCGTCAATCACAACACACGGTTTTTCTTTGCTGACAGCAACGCTGCCGGAGGCAGACTGTACAGCTCGCCGATATGCAGTAAAATATGCTACTGTCATGACAAGCAATACCGAAATTACTCTTACCATCGTTTTCAGATTTTCTTTATATTTCATATACACATTCCTACATAATTGTATTGATATACTTTATGCAGGATAAACGTAAAATATCATTAACTATAAACCATTAATATCGTTGACCTCAGTATTCTTCTTCAAGAGTTTCTTCTTTTTCCTCAATATCGCTGACGGGTTTTTCCAGTCCATCAATTTTGATATTATTTTTCTCAGCATAATCCCACAAAGCCGCATGAATAGCTTCCTCTGCAAGCAGGGAACAATGCACCTTTACAGGCGGCAAGCCGTCCAGGGCTTCCATAACTGCTTTATTTGTTACCTGTAATGCGTCCTGCACAGTCTTACCCTTAACCAGCTCAGTTGCCATGCTGCTTGTCGCAACTGCTGCGCCACAGCCGAATGTCTTGAATTTTGCTTCCTTGATAATCCCTTTTTCATCTATGTCAAGATACATGCGCATGATATCTCCACATTTAGCGTTTCCGACAGTTCCGACACCACTTGGATTCTCCATTTCTCCAACGTTTCTCGGATTATTAAAATGATCCATTACCTTTTCACTATACATTTTTCATTCTCCTCTTGCTTTATTTCTCTCTACTTCTGCTGTTTTTTTATAAAATCTTCATACAAAGGAGACATATTTCTAAGCCGTTCGACTATTTCCTTTATTTTATCTATTGTAAAATCAATCTCGTCTCTGGTCGTCTTCTCAGATATGGTAAGCCTCAGTGAACCATGTGCTATTTCATGCGGCAGGCCGATTGCAAGCAGCACATGCGATGGGTCTAAAGAGCCGGATGTACATGCAGAACCGCTGGACGCGCAAATGCCATTCTGATCCAAAAGAATCAACAGTGACTCTCCTTCAATAAAACGAAAACAAAAATTGGCATTATTGGGTAGTCTGTCAGCCCTGTCACCATTCAGACGGGAATAAGGAATTTCCGTCAAAATGCGTTCAATCATATAATCCCTTAGCTCCGACTCATATTTACTGCGTTTATTGAGGTCATCAAAAGCAAGCTGTGCCGCCTTGCCAAAACCGGCAATTCCGGGCACATTATGGGTTCCGGCCCTTCTTTGTCGCTCCTGCGCCCCCCCATGAATGAATGAGCGAATCTTGACTCCCTTACGTATATAGAGCATACCGATTCCTTTCGGTCCCCCAAGCTTATGTGCACTTGCGCTAAGCATATCAATATGCATCTTATCCACATCAATCGGAATATGCCCAAACGCCTGCACTGCGTCCGTATGAAACAGAATCCCATTTTCCTTTGCAATCTCACCGATTTTTTCAAGCGGCTCTATTGTTCCGATTTCATTATTTGCTGCCATAATGGAAATCAAAATTGTATCAGGGCGGATTGCCGCTCTTAATTCATCAGGACTTACCAATCCATTTTCGTCCACATCCAGATAAGTAACCCTGTAACCATTTTTTTCCAAATATTCCGTCGTATGAAGAATTGCATGATGCTCGATTTTGCTCGTAATGATATGTTTTCCTTTTTCCGCATACGCTTCTGCTGCCGCTTTTAGCGCCCAGTTATCGGATTCACTACCACCACCCGTAAAATATATTTCTTCGGGTGCAGCGCCAATTCCTGCCGCCAGCGTTTTTCTTGCCGCGTCTACCGCTTTCTTGGCATCTCCCGCAAAAGTATAGATAGCGGATGGATTCCCATAATATTCCGTAAAATATGGAATCATGGCATCCAACACCTCTTTATGCACTTGTGTCGTCGCCGCATTATCCAGATAAATCAATTTATTCATATAAATAACCAAATCCTTTCCTAAGCTGCTTAAGTTCGTCACCTATTATATACTATACTGATCTGACATCTCTGCCTGCCATTCCAACAGATCCGCCAGCGTAATATTATCTACCACTTTGCTGACAGCTTCATATATCTGTTCCCATATCCTGACCGTAACGCAATGTGCTCTGCGCTCGCACTCTTCCCGTTCTTCGCCGACGCAGCTCACAGGTGCCAAATCTCCCTCCGTTAACCGAAGAATCATCCCTACTGTATATTCAGATGGCTCTTTCTTCAAAAGATAACCGCCCTGCGCCCCCCTTATACTCCTTACATAGCCCGCCTTATTCAAGACCGAAATAATCTGCTCTAAGTATTTATCCGATATCTCCTGTCTTTTTGCCACATCTTTCAAACTTACCGGTCCCCCCGTATTATATGTTGCCAAATCCAACATTAAACGCAGCGCATATCTTCCTTTTGTTGAAATTTTCATAAAAAATCTTTACTCCTCTCCCAACCCTTTTCATAGTTTTTCGGTATGAATACTATTATAATACTCAATCATCCTTAAATCAACTTCTATTTTATCTAAGTTCGTAACTACAACAATTTCATAATTATATAATAATATCTTTAACGATCTCAGCCGCAATAATCAATCCTGCCGCTGGAGGAACAAATGAAACACTGCCCGGAACCGAACGCCCCTCTGCAAATTTTACAGGCTCTTCTTTAGAATACAATACCTTCAGCTTCTCTACACCGCGTTTGCGCAATTCTCTCCTCATGACTTTTGCCAGCGGACATACGGAAGTTTTATAAATATCCGTAATTTCAAACCTTGTAGGGTCGAGCTTATTGCCCGTTCCCATACTGCTGATAATCGGCACGCCGGCTTTCTGCGCCTGTAAAACAAGCTCTATTTTAGCAGTTACGGTATCAATGGCATCCGCCACGTAAGAATAACGAGTGAAATTAAATTGTCCCGAATTCTCCGGTAGATAGAAACACTTATAAACATTCACCTTCGCGCCGGGATTTATTGATAAAATCCTTTCCTTCATAACATCAACTTTATATTTGTCCAGCGTGTCTTCTGTAGCAATAATCTGTCGGTTAATGTTCGACAGGCATACCTTATCGTTGTCTATCAAATCAAAATGTCCCACTCCGCTTCTGGCAAGGGCTTCTGTCACATATCCACCCACACCGCCAATACCGAACACCGCAACATGCGCCCGGCGCAGCTTATCCATTGCCTCACTTCCTAATAATAATCCTGTTCTTGAAAACCTCTCTGACATATTAAATCATGCCCCTCTCTCAGCCTATAAATTTCCATATGTGCTTGCACACATTGTGTTATGCACACATTTCACAAATACAAAAAGCCAGAGTATTCTTCTCTGACTTTTTACTCAATATAATACCGCATGTTATTTATTCAAATATTCCTCTATTACATCCCATACGGAAGCTTTTTCCAATCCAAGCCTCCAACTTGCTACGCCTGCAATATTATACTTGTCCATAATACTCAGTTTTACCTGAATAGACTCATCATCCTCAAGCCACACCTGAATAAAACTGTCTCCGGATTGATATTCTCCGTAATTCTGGCAGGTTGTCTCATCCCATCTTATCTCAATGTGATGATTTTCGACATACTCTGCCGCCATTCCCATTCCGACTGCCTGACTGCTCAGTGTGCTGCCCTTAGTCTCCCAAATCCTTGTATAAAACGGAACGGCATTTATTATTTTACCTGCCGGAACCTCTTCGGCTGTCTTTGCAATACCTTTTTCCACATAATCAATTGAAGCTACGGAACCTGCTTCTTCGCTGTTTCCATGATGTTCGTCATAACCCATTATGATTACATAATCAGCTACCAGCCCCTGCTCTTTCCTGTGATAATGGTTATTATAGCCCATCGGAACATAATTATCTACTGACAGGATTATACCGTTTGCCCTGCATTGTATAGATAATTCCCTGATAAATTCAATAAAGCCTTCTCCCGCATCAGTGCTTATATTCTCAAAGTCAATATTCAGCCCGTCTAAATCATACTCCAGCGCCGTATTAATCAGATTTTCTATCAGTTTAGTTCTTGTAGACGTCTGGGAAAGAAGCGTATACATATCAATTGATTCTGTTTCCGAAATATTGCTGATAAGCGCCCATACTTCCAATCCCATATCATGCGCCGTATTTACATATTCCTTAGAAGCAAGACTGGTAAAATTGCCTTCAGTACCCGAAAGCACGAACCATGTAGGAGAAATAGTATTCACGCCCTTAGTATTTGCCAGCAAGCCCGTCAATGTACCGTTGCCTCCCAGATCATATATGGCATGCCATGCCAGATTAATCTTATAATCCTTTGAGATGCTTACATATTCCGGCTCCACGTAATCTGTCACAGGCACCGGCTGCTCGCTTCGTTTATCTGTCAGCCGCTTATTTTCCACATAGCCAATATAAGAATCTTTCGTTTTTACCTTAGTCCATGTTTCCATCTCTTCAAGTATGATAACAGTATCTCCTGCCGATACATCCGTCAGTATATCGCTTTTAATTCCTCCCTGATATCTGACCTGCGTATCTTTATTAATATCAGCTACTGTCCTCTCATCCCATAGCGTATATATCTGCATATGGTATGGTTCCGTAAAAAGTTCATAAGAAAAATTGGCATATTGTTTCACAAAATCTGCCGCCACATAAAGGATATCTCCTTCATACCTGGAAATAATATATCCTATATCATCATACTCATCAACGCTTGACTGGAAGACGGATGAGCCGATTTCCGTACGTATGATTGTGTATGGCGTAGTATATATTAGAAGTTTCTCAATCTTATCTTCATAAAATCTGTCATTAAAATATTTGTGTACTGTATCAAAATCAAAATAACATACGTTATCCCAAACTTTCGCATGTTCTTCTATACGCTCGTCCTGCAGAATAATCGGCACATCATCCGTTCCCGTAATTTCAAAGTATTCTTCTAAATCCGCATGTTCCTTTGAATATGAATACTTCTCCATTATCTGGGCACCAAATGCCACTGACACAACTATAAAAATAAGGACGATAGCAACAATCACCGGAATTATCTTTTTCATTTATCCAGCTCCTTTCTAATCGTCCTTATTATAACAGACTATAGCCGCAACGTCATTATCATTTTTTACTTTTTTTGACTGTTTTCGCGTAGGAGGTGCAAAAGAAGCGGGGACTTCCTGTATTTTATTATATCCGCAAAATTACAGTCTAGCCATATTTCATAAAATCCGATAACGCTCCAAAAGGCTTCCGTGTGGTAATAACATACAGTCACCGGATTATGCAAAAAATGGAAAATATTAAAAATGCTTTAGATTGCTTGAAATAATCCGTAAGATGCTTCTGACATGCTCAAAAAATAAAAATAACTGTATAACCTTTTCAATCCTTGTGAATTATAATTGTGAAAATAGCGAATGAAAAAAATTATTCTACGATCAGGCACATAAGCCTGTAAGACTTTCTCATACTATATTTAAGAATGATCATGAACCATCTGTCATAATG
>CAMWWS010000178.1 GCA_947178085.1 uncultured Lachnospiraceae bacterium
TGCGGAGTAGTCTATGTTTTCGCATAATTTTGCAATGTGTATGATTTGATAACCGGTGGCAATGTCGGCGCCCTATTGGAACATTATGAGCAGGCAACGGAATTCATCTTTCATAAATCATATATTCTGTTTATAGCTGCAATCATCATTTCCGGTGTAAGTTATTTTGCGGCAGTGTGTATAGCCGGAAGAAAGCGGGGTGTGGCATAATGGCAGGACTGTTATATAAAGATTTTATCGGGATAAATGGAAAACGGATTGTATGTATTTTGATTGGCGCTACGTTGCTGTTTCTGATCTTAAGGTTTGTATTTCCGGGAAATGTAAGTACGGTTATGGGATTTGGCATGGTTGAAAACGAAGCCGGAGAACTGGTAGAAATGACAGTCGGAGATTTTAGGGATTCTTTTATGGTATTGATACCTATGCTTTTAATAGCCTGTGGCATGGCGCTGCCCTCCACATGGACGACGGCTATCTGTAGAAATGACGAAAAGTATAAAACGAGACAGTTCACCGGAGTGCTGCCACTTGATAAAAATGCATATATCGCATCAAAATACATATTTATAGGAATTGCTGTCTATGTCTTGTTTTCGCTGGAAACGGCGTGGATAATGATATTTAACAGTGTGGCTGGAAATAACAACTGTAGTGAGCTGATAGCAGCCATTTCCCAATTGTTGATAGTATTCAGTGGTTTTTCTCTTTTGCTAGCGTCAATAGAACTGCCGTTTTTTATTACGCTTGGAGTAAAAAAGGGCAACTTCCTAAAGATTGCTATTTTAGAGGGACTTGCCTTTCTGGCGATAGCGTATCTGTTTTTCGGAAATCTGAAAGTTTTTGAGAATTTTGATATCATCGTTTTTGCAGACTGGTGTGAAGAACACATAGTTATTGTAGCGCTTATTTCCATTATTACTCCGATTGTGGATATTTTCATTTTTTGGCTTTCCTACCGGATTACCTGCAGGATAAATCGTAACAGGGAGGTAGAAATTGATGGATAGAAAATCAGAGACAAAGAGACTTATGCTTTATCTGGCATTTGCATTCGGTTCAACATGGGTTATATTTTTTGCTTATATTCTTTCGGGTAATATCTGGGCGGCAGGCGGTGAGATTTCTGCTATGGATCAGTTTGTGTGTCTCGGGATGTTATGTCCGGCTTTGGCAGCGTTACTCACAAGATATGTAACAAGAGAAGGATTTGCAGTCACAGGTGAAGATTCAATGCTTCTCGGAATCAGTTTTAAAGATAAGAAGTGGCTCTATTTTTTGATTGCCATGTTTCTACCCTGGTTCTATATTGAACTTGGGAATACTTTAACGCTTATTATTTCTCCGAATGCTTTTGATATCAATAAACCTGAGCTTTTGGAATTAGCAGATAACGAACGGGCGATAATCTATATACAGCCGATAGTAGCCATCGTTTCCGGCGTGGTAGCATCTTTTGCGGCTTTTGGTGAAGAAGCCGGCTGGCGGGGATATATGATGCCTAAGATGATAAAATTATGGGGCGTCAGAAAAGCGGTTGTAATCGGCGGAATATTGTGGGGAATATGGCATTGGCCGTTAACCTATGTGGGGCACAATTTCGGCATTGGATACTTTGGATATCCGTTTACAGGATTTGCAAGTATGTGTGCTATGTGCGTGTTTATGGGAATTATCCTTACCTATGTGACCTCCAAATCCGGATCCATCTGGCCAGCAGTAATCCTACATGCAGTAAATAACGCATCTCCGTCTGTGCTTCAGTATTTTATAAATTATGAAAAGTTGAACGGATGGCGCTCTGACAGTGTGGTAATATTCTTGATCAGTTTTTTGCCGATGATGATAATTGGTGGATTTATATTTTTTACCGGAAAAATAAGTGATAAATAAATTTAAATAATTGTGGAACTCTATCTCGATAACCAGAACGTAGTAAAAATAAACAAATGAGGTGCGATTGCGCTTGCGATGAGCCCCTCATTTGTTTGTTTTTACTACGTTCGTCCCGAGCCGTCACCTGCTATAACAGTTTTGCAATTCTTCCTTAAGCTTTTCCATATACACGTCCAAGTCATATCTTCCTCCTCCCAAGCATAAAGTATTAAAGACAAGAGTGTGACAAGCTGTCACGCATCAGCCGGCAAACAATCAGTTTGTCAAGTCTTTCATTGCTTTCTCAGGGAGGAAACAGAATATGTATGAAATGAAAACAGCAGCAGAAACAATCAGACTGTTAAAGTCTGACCGAGAAAAAGGATTGGACAGGCACGAAATAATACAGCGGAGCGCAGGGCAGGGCGCCAATCGGCTGAAAGAGCAGGAAGGGAAGAGCAACTGGCAGATGATATTGGAGCAGCTGAATGATCCGTTGATTCTGATTTTGATTGCCGCTATGGCGATTTCGGTTCTGCTCGGAGAGATTGCTGATGCCGCTATAATCATTACAGTAGTGATCTTAAATGCAGCAATAGGCGTCATTCAGGAAGGAAAAGCCGGCAAGGCAGTAGAGGCGCTGAAGAAAATTTCTTCTCCGCAGGCTGTCGCAATCAGAGATGGAAAAGCAGTAAAAATATCTGCAGAGGAGCTGGTTGTAGGTGATATTGTGGTTTTGGAAGCAGGAAATATGGTTCCGGCAGATTTGCGTCTTATTGAATCACAGGGCATTCAGATAGAAGAGTCTACCCTAACAGGAGAGTCTGCATCTGTTGAAAAAGACGCCGATTATATAGAAACAGTTCAGGGTGACAACAGTCATGCTAATATGGCATATATGTCTACATTTGTCACAAGAGGCAGAGGTAAAGGAATTGTAACTGCTATCGGTATGGATACCAGAATCGGTCATATTGCAGACATGCTTCATGAAACGAAGGAAAAACTGACACCGCTGCAGGTGAAATTGGGAGAGCTTGGCAAGGTACTAAGTATTCTGGCAGTAGCAATCTGTGCCCTGCTTTTTGTAATAGCAGTACTTCAAAAGCGTAACGTTGGAGAAATGCTTATTACTTCAGTATCCTTAACTGTGGCGGCAGTGCCGGAAGGGCTTCCTGCAATTGTTACAATAGTACTGGCACTTAGCGTATCCCGTATGGTACGAGCCAAGACAATTGTGAGAAAATTGTCGTCAGTGGAGACTCTGGGGGCGGTAGAAGTAGTATGCTCAGATAAAACGGGTACTTTGACCCAGAATAAAATGACGGTTACGGAATGTTATATTGATGGCAGGATGATAGAAAAGGAGAGATTTCCACGTATTTTTACTGATAGACTGTGGCAGGATGAGGAGCAGATGGAAAGCAGTGCCGGACAATTTATGTTAGGTTGTATCCTGTGTAATGACGGAGACTATTCTGTAGAGGGAGACTTTGGAGAACCTACGGAAATGGCTCTTATCCATATGGCGAATGAATGTAATGTTCCGATTAAAATGCTTAGAAGACGTTTTTACAGGGAGGATGAAAAGGGGTTTGATTCTGAAAGAAAGATGATGACTACATGCCATAGGCTGAACTTGAGCGAAGGCAGCCGTACAGTCTCTTACTCTAAGGGCGCAGCAGAGAAAATATTGGATTGCTGCTCCTGCTTTTATCAAAACGGAAATATATCCGCTATGTATGAAAGTGACAAAGCTTCAATCAATCATATGTTGGAAAGACTGATGAGCGAAGGAAGAAGAGTTCTGGCGATTGCAATGGAGCCTGACGGTAAGATGCAGGAGAGAAACATGGTATTCTTAGGTCTGGTAAGTATGCAGGATCCGGTCAGACCGGAAGCTATAGATGCCGTGGAAGAATTTAAAAAGGCAGGTGTGGAAACCGTGATGATCACGGGAGACCATCGTAATACCGCTTTTTCCATTGCCAGGCAGCTTCATATAGCATCTTCGGCCGGAGAATGTATAACCGGCAGGGACCTTGTTGAGATGGAAGAAGAAGAATTTCTTGACAAACTGCCTAAGCTTAAGGTATTTGCCAGAGTGACGCCGGAGCATAAGGTGAAAATAGTCAATGGATTTAAAAAGCTGGGCAAGACGGCAGCGATGACAGGAGACGGCGTAAACGATGCGCCTTCATTGCAGGCTGCGGATATCGGAATTGCCATGGGACAGAACGGAACGGATGTTGCAAGGAATGCGGCGGATTTTGTTTTAATGGATGATAACTTTGCAACGATTCATCTTGCTATCAAAGAAGGCAGAGGAATCTATGAAAATATCAGAAAATCCGTACTCTTTCTTCTTTCATCCAATCTTGGAGAGATTATGACAATGCTGGTGACGATTATAGCAGGATTTCCAAGTCCGCTTAAAGCAAGTTTTATTCTCTGGATTAATCTGATTACAGACTCTCTTCCGGCGCTGGCGCTAGGAGTGGATGATAATGAGACGGAGCTTTTAATGAAAGAACCGCCCAGAAAAAAGGGAGAATCCCTTTTTGCCAAAGGCGGACTTATATGCGTTATCTGTTATGGGCTCGTAATCGGAGGCGTAAGTCTGGCAGCCTTTCTTAAAGTACCATATGACAGACTTATAGCAGAAAATCTTCCGATTAGTTTACATAATATAGTTGAAAGCTATCGGATTTCATCCGTATTGGCAAAAGCACAGACACATGCATTTATGGTACTTGGGATGAGCCAGCTTTTTCATGCGATAGGCATGCGTGATGTGAATCGATCCATTTTCCGCATGAACCATAAGGATAATCCATTTATGCTGTTTGCGGTGGCGTTAGGGCTGTTTTTACAGTTCATCGTGACGGAGATAGAGCCATTGATAACGTTGTTTGGGACAGTAAAGCCTACGGTAATGGAATGGCTGCAGCTGCTTGCTCTGTCACTGACTCCGGTAATTGTTCATGAACTGCTGGTGGCTGTCTATCATGGGCACAGACAAGAGTGAAGGAAAAATAAGGAGCTTTAGGAAATAAGTCTATAATAAGGCTGATACAGCCAGTAATATAAGAAACATACCGCTGAGCCAGGAAAGATCAATGGAAAATTTTCTGGATACAAGCATGCCAAACAAAAAGCCTGTCATAAAAAGCATAAAATGAAAAAGAACTGCTAATAGAAAAAACAGCGGCATGGAAGATACCTGACACGAAAAAGCCATGCTGGCAAGTATACTGTCAAGCGACAAAGCAAGGCTTAAGAAAAAAGCTTCTTTAGCGCTTAAAATTTGTACATCCTGTTTATTGGCGTCTTCAGGCGAAAAGTATATAGTAAAAATAATATTCAGTTGTTTTATTCTGCATGCCCAGTTGCCGACGGTATCTGAATATTTTCCGGAGAGGTGACGGATTAGACTTTCTAAAAGTTTGGCACAGCCGAGAAAAAACAGAATCAGAAACGAGAGAGTGGAAAAAAGCGCTGTGGGAACAAGGGAAAAAATTAAGGCGCCTGCTTTTGTCATAACAGTGATGCATATAGACGGAATAAAAACAAGAAGAATCATGGCAGCAGGTTTTATATGAACTCTTCCGGCGCCGTAAGTAAATCCCGCACTTAAAGAGTCTATAGAGACGGCAAACATAAAAAGCAGCACAGGCATAATTGTGATAAACATTATAATCCTCCTTTCTTACTTAAGCCTGCGTAACTTAATTATATAATATGTAAATATTTGTAAATTGACTACTGTACGCATAGCCTGAAAAATGGTAATATGTATATGTAGGCTGTAAACAGGGCAAAGCGAAGGAGAATGCGTATGGAACTTATGTTTATCGGAGCGGATCACGAAGTTACCGGCAGCTGCCACTATCTTCGGGTCAATGACAAAAATATTTTAGTTGATTATGGAATGGAACAGGGAACTCAAAGATTTGAAAGTTGTGAATTGCCTGTGGATGCTGCGCTGATAGACTATATTTTTCTTACTCATGCGCATATAGATCATTCCGGCATGCTGCCGTTTCTGTATTCGAGAGGCTTTCGCGGAAATGTCTATACCACGGATGCTACGGCTGATTTATGCAGTATCATGTTAAGAGACAGCTCGCATATTCAGATGCAGGAAGCCGAGTGGAATAACCGCAAAGCAAAAAGAACCTCGGATAATATAGTGATTACGCCACTTTATACA
>CAMWWS010000179.1 GCA_947178085.1 uncultured Lachnospiraceae bacterium
ATCTATTCCGGCTATTTTGGAATTCATAATCTCTAAGTTATGAGTTATTAATTCCAATGCATCTACAACATGTCCTTCTTTTGCAAGCGCTATGCTGTATCTTCCGGTTCCTGCGCCTACTTCCAGTATTTTTTTCTTTTCAGCTGTTCCCATAATTTCATGAATGTATTTCATCGTAGTAAGATATTCTACTTGCCCATGTCTGCTTAAAAGTCTTCCCTCTTCATCATAATTTGAGTAGTAATTTTCTAAATAATTCATATTTTTTCGACCTCACTGTAAGATATAATGTCACTGTAATTTCTTTTCCATAATTTCATAGACCAAAATAACTCCTCCTGCACATTCCCATATGCCATGGTCTATCGTTTTATATCCCAAGTTATAATACAATCTGCATGCCGGCAATGAGGCGTCTAATTCAGCCTCGTTGTATTGCTTTCCAATTTCCTCTTCCATCTGATTCATGATAAAAGTACCAAATCCTTTTCCCTGAAACTCCGGCAAAACATATACTCTTGTAACATGATTTTCTGTTATGGTTCCTGTTCCTATTATTTTGTTATTCTCCAAAATGACATAGACTTTCCCATTTTCAATGTCTGCTCCTATATTATCTTCATTATGTAATTCACAAAACATATCTACAATTTCAGGAAGATAATATTTCGGATATACTTTTTTAATTGTATCCTGTACTATTTCGCATATCTCATTTGCATCTTCAGGCTTTGCCAATCTGTATTCCATAATGCTTGCCTCCATCAACAACATCCCCTGAAACTACTACAATGATTATTCTCTAAACAAGATTTTTATTTTTCTCATACATTTCCTCGATAATCTTTCTTGTAGAAGCACCAAGGAACTTCTTCTCATCTTTGTCCAGAGTCTCCACATCAATCGGAGTTCCGAATTCCAGAACAGTGTGCGCTGCTTTAATAAACGGAAACTGCGCCTCAAAAACAGCTCTTGTGTTATTTTGCGCCACGGGAATAATTTTGCAGCCTGCTTTCTTGGCAATTCTCAGGCTTCCTTCCTTAAACTCGCCAATTTCTCCGTCCTCACTTCTGCTGCCCTCCGGAAATATCACGATGGAGATTCCATTTTTCACATGCTCAATTCCCTCTAAAATTGTCTTGAAACCTTCCTTTATGTTGTCCCTGTCCAAAAACAGACAATACAGATTTTTCATCCATGTACAAAGAATCGGAACACACCCGATTTCCTTTTTTGAGATAAATCCGGTCAGCCCCGGCGTTCTTGAATATAGAGTGAGAGTATCAAAATAACTGTTATGGTTTCCAATATAGAGTACAGCTTCATCTTTCGGCACATTTTCCATTCCGATAACCGTGGTCTTGACACCGCTTAAAAACAGGATTACTTTAAAGACCCACTGTACAATCCTCAGAGAAACAATATCCTTAACCGGCTTATTAATCTTTCCCATAATCCAGAGTATACCAAGTATCGGTATACTCAACACAAAAAACAAACACAAAAATACTGCAATCAAAAATAAACGTATCATATAAGCCTCATTCTTTGTCTATCCAAATTTCTCTTCCGTTTTTACAATATAACACTCATCCTGACAGCATCTTCCCTCATTTTTCAGCAAGAATTGAAACTCATCATACTCAGTCATCTGATTCGCTTTCAAAATCTGGCCTATATTTTGCCGTTCCGACGGCGTGACTCTTTGGCTGACCCAACGGGAACTCCATTCTTTCCCTATCTTATACTGATTTTTTTTAATAAAATCCGAGATGATAGGCGGCGCTTCATAGCTTTTCACCGTTTCCGGTATTTCAATTTCATATTCGCGCTGTTGCTCGTCATAATACAAATATCCAACCGTTTTTCCATTATAATAGGCATTTTTAATTGCAAACTTCAACATATCGCTTCCACCTCTCCCAGATCATCTCCCATATTTTTTCCAAATATTCTTTGGGTAAAACCTGTTCCAGCCCTTCCATTAACATCTCTTTATGTTCTTCCTTTAGTTCTCCCAAGAAAAATTTCTGACCTTTCGGAATTAACTGCAAGTTATACTCTAAAGATTTAGAGCCAATAAAATTATTCACTGCTCTATCTTCTAATATATCAAATTTTCTCACATTATCCAAATTATCATAGCATGAAAACAAAAGAGATAATCCATGATCGAATAATGGAGCAAGACGCGGCTCTTCCTTTTCATCTATCAGTACTTCTACATTTGCCCCATGCCTGTCTCGATTGCAAATTAAATAATCTACGACAAACATTTGATAAATGTACTGCTCCCATCCATATCTTTTTGCAAAATCAAGAGGACTCTCTTTTTTCTCCCTGTATAACTCATAAAAAGTGTCAAAAACAATCTTCTTCTCGTTTTCTTTTCTAAAATTAGCAGACCTCGCAATATATCCTTCCATCTCCTGTTCGTCAATACAAAGTTTTGCAAAAACAAGCTGATAGCTTAGATGCGGAATCTCCAATATATCCAGTAGTCTTGATACAATTAGTTCATTGACACATTCATGCCCAAATATCCCTCGATAACTGTCATAATTTGACATCTTATAATATATCCGAATTCCATCCTTTTCTTCATATGCTTTCAAAAAACAGCCGGGAGTTCCAATTGATATTTTTTTATTTTCCCAGTCTAAATACCTTAAATCCTGAAGTTCTTTTATAAAATCGTTCATTCTTTCTTCTCCCAAACTTGACATAAATAAATACTTCTTTTTTATATTTATTATCTCGTATAAATAAATCATATTCATACATTTACTCATTGTCAACCGCATTTTAGTCATATTACATAAAACGAAAAAATTGTGATAAATATTACGTAATTAAAAACAAAAGAACCTTGAAAGAACAAATCCAACAAGGTTCTGAAATCTACTTTTATTTTTTTACTTAAGGCGCCAACCGGTTAGGACTGCGGAACAGGAACATCGCATCTTTGATAGAGAGATTAAAAATCAACATTGTGAGTCTGTCTATACCAAGCCCGAATCCACCGTGGGGAGGACAACCGTACTTAAAGAATTCAAGGTAAAACTTAACGTCTTCAGTAAGTCCTTTTTCGTCAGCCTGTTTCTTAAGTACATCATATCTGTGCTCGCGTTGCGCGCCAGTGGTAATCTCCACGCCCTTCCATATAAGGTCATACCCCAATGGAACTCCGGCTTCATCTCTCATGTGATAGAATGCTCTGTTTTCTGCATTAAATCCGATAACAAATAAAAATTCGTGACCGTAATGTTTTTTCACCCATTCATAACTAAGCTTCTCCGCCTCCGTGGTCATGTCGCCTTTTTCGGAGTCATCAATCTTATATCCGAACTCTTCCTCCAACGCTTCATAAAGCTTGCTAAGCTCTATAACCGGAAAAGGTGCAGTAGGAACTACCACATCAACGCCATACAGTTCCTTTATCTGTTCTCCGTAACGCTCTTTAATAACGGTAAGACCGGCAATCAAAACTTCTTCTTCAAGTTTCATAACATCTTCAACGCCGTTGATATAGCTTACTTCAAGATCAAAGCAGGAAAACTCAGTGGCATGTTTACTGGTAAAAGATTTTTCTGCCCTGAATACCGGTCCCACTTCAAATATGCGCTCGAAACCGGAAGCCATCGCCATCTGCTTATAAAACTGCGGGCTTTGTGCGAGATATGCGGTAGTATCAAAATACTTTACTTCAAACACATCGGAGCCGCTTTCGCTTGCCGCGCCGATAAGCTTAGGCGTATGGATTTCTATAAACTCTTTATCAAGAAGATAATTTCTGATAGCAGCAACAAAAGCAGTCTGCACTTTATACATTAGCTGGTTTTCATCCGTTCTTAAGTCTATCCAACGGTAATCTATTCTCTGGTCTATACTTGAACGCTCCACCGCAGCCTGCTTTTTAGTTGCCGGAATATAGCTGCGTGAAATCGGAAGAGGGGATGCTATGCTCTCAATTTTTATTTCATCAGGAATAAGTTCCACTCCGCCCATTTTGACATACTCATTTTCCACTACTTTACCAACTACTGTAATAACAGAGTCGGCAGTCAGCTTTTCAAAATCTTCCACCAGCTCCGGATGCGCATCTTTTTCCAAAGTTACCTGCAGCTTTCCGGTAATGTCCTTGATAACAACGAAAAGCATTGCCTTTCCATTGCGAACGTTTTCAACAAATCCCTGAACCTTCACGGTTTTTCCGTTTGCACTTTTTACATCACAAATTTTAGTTCTTTCCATTTTCCCAGTCCTTTCTTATGCCTTTAGTATACGTTTCTTATATTCCTGTTTTCTCTCATACATCATTGCGTCCGCCCGCTTCATCGTGCTGTACAGACCGCCGCCGTCAACGCCCTCCTGATATATAGCATATCCCACAGAGATACTGACTGTCACAACGAATTCATTTTTGTTCAGTTCATGTATATCCTGTTCAAGCATATTCAGTTTTTCGTTGATTTCATCTAAGGAAATATACGGCGCCCATGCACAGAATTCATCTCCGCCGATTCGGTAACATTTGCCCTCCTGTGCAAAAATTTTCTTTAAGGCGTCAGCAGCCATTTTAATATACTGATCTCCATAGTCATGACCATAAGTATCGTTACATTTCTTTAAATCATTCAAATCGAACATATAGACAACGGTCGGAAGTATTTTTTCCTCTCCGGTTTGTTTGTCCGGCACCATGCGCTTTTCCAAATCCTCTCTGAAAGCGGTACGATTAGACATCCCTGTCAGTTCATCCGTAAAAGCAAGTTTGCGATACAACTCGCTCTCTCTTGCCTGCTCCATCAGTTCACTGGTTCTTCGCACATTTGCAATTCCCATAACTATTATATAGATTAAAAACCCAATACTGCCCAAAGGCGTACTTTTCTTGCTGATACGGTAAATCGCCAGTTCCAGTACAGTACTTACCAGGATAATCATTACACAGATACTGTTGATTTTAACATGACCGGTGAACTTGTTCACCTTTACTTCCTGAATAGTCATTATCACAATAACTACGACAAACAGTAAAAGCGAAATATGTGTCAGCAACAAGGTCTCTCTTAGGTCATATATTCCCGTGATCTGCAGAATGACCCGCACGATAATAACTGCACAATTAATATAGCAGCAAAATCTCCACAGTTTACTCTCTCCATTATGATACATATGACGCAAAAAGAGGATAAAGGGAATCGTCATGGTCATCAGCGTCAGATGAGACACAAATACAACCATCGTGCTGCATGGGAAAAACCAATCTACTATCTGTGTCTCTATGCCGGACCAGGTGCCAAGCATAATTGCAAATATGGCAAACTGTATAATAGTCTCTACATCCTGTCCTTTTTTTACCACGAAAATTCCGTACAGCAGCATTACCATGCCTGCCAATGCAATCATTACTGATAAAACAAGCCGTGCAAACCGTTCTGACAAGATTTTATGCTCTATCTCCTGATATGTACCATAGAAAAAGTTTCCCTTCGGTTGTCCATCACTATAAACCGGAGTTACCTGAAATACAATTTCTTTGCCGGCATCGTCTTTCGTCAGAGATATTACATTCCAACAAAATCCCATAGTTTTAACCAGTCTGTCTTTTTCTCCTTTAAGTGCATACACACTGTTTCCGTCAATAAATACCTCTAAGTACATATGTACAGTATTATACACGATTACTTTCCCGTTCGTATTTTCCTGAGGCAAAATACACTTGTAATAATATACATCACCATCCTGCGTCTTCTCCATTTGGTCATCCCATATGATAACCGCTTTATCCACAGTCCTGTCATCTATATTATTGCGAAAAGAAAATGCAGCGAAACAAGCATATATGATTCCTATCAGTAATACTGCAAAATATATTACAGTAACCCGCTTCTCCAATTGCATCACTCCCTGTTCTTGCTTTTCATTAGTTTCTTACAAGATAAAAAATCCCCCACTTTACGGTGAAGGATTATACTTTCAACCCGATTAATTATAAATTCTAGCAAGCACAAAAAGGAAAGTCAATAGAGGCCTACTCAAATCCTTT
>CAMWWS010000180.1 GCA_947178085.1 uncultured Lachnospiraceae bacterium
TCTTTCAAGAGTGTAATCAGAGCGATAATATCTGCTATTATTTAAGCCTATAAGACAATGGAATCGTGAAGAACCATTGTCTTTTTTTGCGGCAAAAATTATTTGCGGTAAATAATATTTGCCTTTTATTAAAAAATATTGTCCGGAGAGAATGGAAAGAGAGGACAATATGACAAATAATACTAATACAGTAAATATAACAATAGAAGAATTCGGAAATAAGATATGCAAAGCGCTTAAGGAATCAATGGGTGCAGGCTATGATGCCGCATATAAAGAAGTCACTAAGAACAACGGTGTCTACCTTCATGCCATTATGATTAATAAAAAAGGAAGCAATGTATCACCTGCCATATATATTGATGAGCTTTACGGGGATTATGAAGAAGGCAGGTCATTTGGCGATATCGTATATGACATTCTGTGCGTATATCAGAGGAACGCCAGGGAAATCCGCATGGATATGGAGTTTTTCACACATTTTGAGCGTGTGAAGGACAGAGTGCTTTATAAACTTATACATAAGGAAAGCAATATTAATCTTCTGACAGATGTTCCGTATATTGAATGGAATGACCTTGCGCTTGTGTTCTACTATTCATTTGAGGATGAGCGCTTCGGAAAAGCTACGATTTTGATTAGAAACAGTCATCTGAATATGTGGAAGATTAGTCAGTCGGTTTTATACGAAAATGCCAAGAACAACATGCTCAGGCTAAGACCCGAAGAAATGCTTCCGATTAAGCAGATAATCAGTGAAATCCTGACACAGAATTCGGTGGCATACACCGTATCGGAACATGAGCCGGAGGTAGCCATGTATGTACTCAGCAACCGTGAGAGGCTTTATGGGGCGGCAGTACTTTTATATGCAGAGTCGCTGAAGGAATTGGCAGGGAAGCTTAATAAGAACCTTATTATTCTGCCAAGCTCAGTCCATGAAGTCCTGCTGGTGCCGGATGACGGTCTGACCGAAAAAGATTTTTTCAGACAAATGGTAAAAGAAGTCAACGACAATCAAGTAGAGCCTGAAGAAAGACTTTCTTACAATGTCTACCATTATGATAGAGTTTTAGAAAAAATAACGATTTTATAGGGGATTATATAGGTAGCTAATTGCAAACCTCTACCTTTCAATACCCAGAACTTAGACAAAACAAACAAAATAAGGCGCGATTGCGCTTGCGATGAGCACCGTTTTTGTTTGTTTTGACTAAGTTCGTGCCTTGCGATAACAGTTTCGCAATTGGCTATACCATAAGTAAAATCTTACCTTTTCAATTTTACTGGACAATATTCAGTATATATGGTATTATGAGTAAGATGATGTAACAAATTTGTAACATATGCACCCGTAGTCTAACGGATAGAACGTAGGCCTCCGACGCCTTTGATGCAGGTTCGATTCCTGTCGGGTGCATTTGCATCATTTTTAGCAAAAGAAAGGTTGTAGGTAATGAACACGTCAAACAGCGATAAAAAGGGGAACCTTATGGAGAAATTAGAAAAGTTAAAGAGCTGGTTTGTAAAAAATTCCAAAATTATCATGCCTGTGATTTTAGCGGTTTGCGTAATAATCACCATTGTTATTTCAGTCAGCGCCAATAAGAGAGAAGAAGAACTTGGAGAAGGCGTTGAAGTAAATAATATAGTAGATGACGAGACAAACGGAGGAGAATCTGACGACGTTCAGGAAATACTGCTTAAGGAGAATGATAGTCCGGAGATAAAGGAACTCATAGAGAATTATTATGCAGCACAGGTTACAGGGGATATGGATGCGATTCGCGCCCTTGTGGATATTCTTGATGACTCAGAAGCGATTAGGATTGAGGAGACCAGCAAATATATTGAGTCTTTTCCGGCACTGGACATATACACCAAGCCAGGTCCTGTAGAGAATTCATATCTGGTATATATATCTTTGAAGGAAAAATTTAGGGATTATGATAATCCGATTCCGGGTATGGAAGTTTATTATGTCTGTGTAGATGAAAGCGGCAGGTATTATATCTGTAACAGCGATAATGGCGATGAAAGCGAACTGGAGTATATTAGAATTGCCAGCCTGCAGGATGATGTCATAGATTTAAGTAACAAGATTAATGTAGAATATAACAATATGGTAGCCGATGATGAAGATTTGAAACAGTTTCTTTCAGACTTTAAGGCGGAAATAGAGAAAAAAGTAGGAGAAATGCTTGTTATGGCGGAGGCAAACAACGCCACAGAGGATGGTGGAGAAGATACACCGGATGATGGAGAAGAAACCCCGCAATCCGTCACTGTTGTAACAAGAGTGAAGGCAATAGACGTAGTAAATATACGTTCATCAGACAGCGAGACAGCTGATAAGCTTGGTAAAGCGGCGATTGGCGATGAATTTAAGCTGATTGAAAAGATAGATAACGGCTGGAGCAAAGTCGAATATGAAGGCAAGAGCGCTTACATTAAGAGCATGTATCTGGAAGATGTTGAGTTCGCTGAAGTGGATACAGAGACTGAGACTCCGGCCAATACTCAGGTTGGCTCAGATGCTGTTACGGGAACTGTTACGGCGACAGCTAATGTCAGGATCAGAAGCGAAGCCAGTGAGACCAGTGAGAAGCTGGGGCTTGCCTATAAAGGTCAGAAGCTGGATTTGATAGCTCATCAGGATGATGGCTGGACCAGAATAAGATATAACGGTCATGTTGCCTATGTAAAATCAGATTATGTGAAGTCAGAAGACTAAATTAAACAAAATATGGCAATAGTAAAGAGTATAGGATAAACCTATACTCTTTTTATATTGCTTTATATGGAGGTAGAAATGAAACAGGATGATATAATGATTTTGAAAGAAATACAGAAAAACACGCATATGGCGATGACAACCATAGATACTATTTTGGATAAAGTATCGGATGATGAGTTTACGTTGAAGCTCTCCAAACAATCTATCGGATACGCCAGAATCCATAACGATGCAGTGGAACAGCTTGTTGAAGAGCAAAGCAGTCCATATCGAAGCAATCAGGCTGCGGATATAGTGCTGCGTGGAAGCATTCATTTAGGAACCATGCTCAATACCAGTACAAGTCATCTGGCTGAAATGATGATACAAGGCTCTAACAGGGGAATTACAAGTATGTATAAAGCCGTTAAACATAACACGCTGGCGAGGGAGAGCTCCGTGGAACTGGCGCGTGAACTTATGGATTTTGAAAAAAAAAGCATTGAACAGATGAAGGATTATCTCTGATTGTATACGTGTATGCAATTATTTGTGCATTATTGTACAATTTGTATAAAAAAACACATAAAATTTTTATGTATTAACATACAAAATCAGACTTGTAGATTTTTAACCGACATACTATAATGGAACGTGGACAATGTGGTCAGGGTGGAAAAGAAGACTGACCGAAATATATTTGTGCATATTACAGTTAAAGGAGGACATGAAAAATGTCATATGTTGATGAGGTCTATGACTTGGTAGTAGCGAAGAACCCTGCACAGCCGGAGTTCCATCAGGCAGTAAAAGAAGTATTGGAGTCACTTCGCGTTGTGATTGAAGCAGATGAAGAAGCATATAGAAAAGATGCTTTGCTTGAAAGACTGACTGTTCCTGAAAGAATCGTTCAGTTCCGCGTTCCGTGGGTAGATGATAAAGGGCAGGTTCAGGTTAATAACGGTTTCCGCGTACAGTTCAATAGCGCAATCGGTCCCTACAAGGGCGGTTTGAGATTCCATCCGTCAGTTAATCTGGGTATTATTAAGTTTTTGGGATTTGAGCAGATTTTCAAGAATTCCCTGACAGGCCTTCCGATTGGCGGAGGTAAGGGTGGTTCTGATTTCGATCCTAAGGGTAAATCTGACAGAGAAGTAATGGCATTCTGCCAGAGTTTCATGACAGAGCTTTGCAAACATATCGGTGCCGACACAGACGTACCTGCAGGTGATATCGGTGTAGGCGGACGTGAAATCGGATTTATGTTCGGTCAGTATAAAAGAATCCGCAATCTGTATGAAGGCGTTCTTACAGGCAAGGGTCTTACATACGGCGGTTCTCTTGCAAGAACGGAAGCAACCGGTTATGGTCTTCTGTATCTGACAGCTGAAATGTTAAAATGCAACGGAAAAGATATTGCAGGTAAGACAGTTGTTGTATCCGGTGCAGGAAATGTTGCAATCTATGCTATTCAGAAAGCACAGCAGTTAGGCGCTAAGCCTGTTACCTGCTCTGATTCTACAGGCTGGATTTATGATCCTGAAGGAATCGACGTTGCATTACTGAAAGAAGTAAAAGAAGTTAAGCGTGCACGTCTGACAGAGTATGCTGCAGCAAGACCGAGCGCTGAGTACCATGAAGGAAAAGGCGTATGGAGCGTGAAGTGTGACGTCGCTCTTCCTTGTGCAACACAGAACGAACTGAATTTAGACGACGCTAAGGCGCTTGTAGCAAACGGCTGCTTCGCAGTAGCAGAGGGCGCTAACATGCCTACTACCTTAGACGCTACAGAATACTTGCAGAAGAACGGCGTTCTGTTCTGCCCTGGCAAGGCTTCCAATGCAGGTGGTGTTGCTACTTCCGCGCTTGAAATGAGCCAGAACTCCGAGAGACTTTCATGGACATTCGAAGAAGTTGATTCCAAGCTGCAGGGAATTATGGTAAATATTTTCCACAACCTTGATGAAGCTTCCAAGAAGTACGGCATGGAAGGCAACTACGTAGCAGGAGCTAATATAGCGGGCTTCCTGAAAGTGGCTGAGGCTATGAAAGCACAGGGGATTGTATAAGAGATAAATTACTTACCCCCGAAATCGTGACGATTTCGGGGGTTTTTTAGCGTCATAGCAATCAATCCCTTGTATATTTTCCGTAATTAGTATATACTGTTTTTGCGGAAGATATTAATAGAAACCGAAGGGAAGAAATACTGAGAATGTTGAAAATAAATGTACGGAGCGAAAAAAGAATAGTTGCGTTATTGTTATGTTTTTTGCTCCTCTTACCGAACTTTGTGTCAAATGCGGCGGAACAGGGAAATAACAGGACGGTGAGAGCGGGCGTCTTTTATTTTGACGGCTACCACATGGAAGATGAGCATGGCGATCTTACGGGATATGGTGTGGAATTTTTGAACCTTGTTTCCCAATATTCGCACCTGAACTTTGTATTCAGCGGATATGAGAAATCATGGGACGAGATGCTCACTATGCTGGATAACGGAGAGATTGATGTGGTGACGTCCGCAAGGAAAACGCCTGACCGGGAGGCAAAATATGATTTCTCATTACCGATAGGAAGAAACAGCACAGTTCTGTCCATTCGGGCAAATAACACAAGTCTGCTCTCAGGTAATTATGCAACTTATGACGGTATCAAAATTGGCGTTGTGACCGGAAGCAGTCAGAATCAGAGTCTTTCTGAATTTGCGATAGATAAAGGCTTCTCCTATCAGGCAATAGAGTATGAGGATTCAGGTCAGCTGGCACAAGATTTACAAAGCGGAGATATTGACGCTATTCTATCCAGCAATTTGAGAAGATCGGAAAACGAAAAAACGCTGGACACGATTGAAACGGATTATTTTTATGCTATTGTCAGAAAAGGCGATAAGGAACTGCTTAACGAAATTAATTATGCCATTGACCAGATGAGCATCAATGAAGGTGACTGGTCAAACAACCTGTTTTATAAATATTACGGAAATACCTATTCTGACGTTTTCGCATTTACCGACAGAGAGCTTGCATATATTCAGGATGTAGTTTCCGGCAATAAAAAGATTACCGTTACTTCCATGAATGACCGGAAGCCTTATTCTTATGTGGAGGATGGGGAATTAAAGGGAATTCTGCCGGAATATTTTGCAGGCCTCATGGAGCTTGCCGGACTGCCTTATTAAATTGTGGTTCCGGAGGACCGGACGGTTAACTAGAATCTTGATCTCAACAATGGTGTTGAAGTAGTCATTGACTGGCGGCAGTTA
>CAMWWS010000181.1 GCA_947178085.1 uncultured Lachnospiraceae bacterium
TAATTATTCTGATATCATAGCTTTTGTGATTTACAACATTTGGGAAAGGATAATAACAATTATGAAGAAAGTTATCATGAAATCTAATGACCTCTGTAAGAGTTTTGCGAATAACGGGGGACAGAATCATGTCCTTGACATGATTAATATGGAAATTTACGATGGGGATTTTACGGTTATCATGGGTTCGTCGGGTGCCGGGAAATCCACGCTGCTTTATGCCTTAAGCGGTATGGACAGTCCTACAAGCGGCGAGGTTTATTATAAAGAGCGTGCTATAAGCAGGTTAAAAGAAAAGGAGATGGCGGCGCTGCGTGCGTTTGAATTCGGCTTTGTGTTCCAGCAGGCGCATCTTGTAAGCAATCTGACTCTTTTGGAAAATGTTACGATAACAGGATATCTGGATAAAACTAAGAAAGAGAAGGAAGTAAAGGAGCGAGCAGTAGAACTGCTTCGCAGAATGAATGTGGAAAAGGCTATGATGCGGCTTCCGTCGCAGGTGTCGGGCGGAGAAGCGCAGCGCGCCGCCATTGCAAGGGCGATGATTAATGAACCCGGGATTATTTTTGCAGACGAGCCTACGGGAGCGCTTAATAAGCGGAATACCGAAGAGGTGTTGAAGCTTTTAACAAATCTGAATGATAAAGGGCAGAGTATTTTGATGGTAACGCATGACATTAAGGCTGCAATACGTGCGACAAGGCTTCTGTATCTGGAAGATGGAAGGATTATAGGAGAAATGCCTATGCCGCCTTACCATGAGGAGGATGCCAGAAACAGGGAGAAGCAGGTGGATGCGTGGCTGGCGTCTATGGAGTGGTAGAGGCAAAAAGGGGAGTTTGCAGACAGCCGTTGTACAATTGTCCGGCGAGATTAGCAGAAAGAGGAAGGAATATTATTATGAAGTATTTTACTTTGTTAAGAGCAAATATTAAGAGTCAGAAGGGAAGCTTTGTTGGGATTTTTATGCTTATTTTCATTATAACCGTGTCGTTGTGTGCGGTGTTATCTATATGGAAAAATTCCGGTTCATATGAAGAAGAGCAGATAGACAGGCTTGGGTTTGGAGATATTACGTGGTGGGTTATGGAGATTAATTCGGAGTCTGAGGATATGAAAAAGCTTATCGGGCAGATAAGAGAAGTGGATGATGTGGAAGCCGTAGAGGTGCGGGATTGTGTATTTTGCGACGTTTATCATGTAATCGGAAATGATGATTCAACTATTGTCAAAGGCACAATAATTGCATTGGCATGGGATGATGCACGGTATGATTATCATGTTTATAACAGCAGTCTCACAGGAATAGAAGAGGCGGCGGAAAATTTGAAGGAAGGAGAAGTATATGTATCTCCTGCATTTCAATCCTTATATAATGCGCAGATTGGTGATGCCTTGGAAATCGAGATAACAGGCGAGCAGGATGTGGCGTGTTATACTATTAAGGGCTTTTTTGAGGACCCTATAAGCGGAAGCGCGATGATGGGAATGAAGGACGTTCTGATGCCCCAGGCTGATATGCAGAGACTTGCCGATAAATATGAAGCTGCCGGAGACAGGCAGATGGGCCGCATAGGAAGTATGCTGCACGTATTCAAGACGGAGGGCAGCAGTTTAAATATGGGGGAATTTCAACGCCTGCTGGGTGATAAAACCGATTTATACAAAGCTTTAAGTTTTTCGTATTCTAAATCTACAATAATGGGGTTCATGCTTATTTTACAGGATATTTTCTCAGGTTTTCTGCTGGCGTTTGTTCTTATACTGTTAGTGACTACCATGATTATAATAGGGCATAGCATAAGCAGCAGTATCGAGCAGGATTATGTGGACATGGGTATCATGAAGGCAGTGGGATATACAGGTGCGAGACTTCGCGCATTACAGCTATTACAATATCTTTTGGTAGTTATTTGCGGAATGGCGCTGGGAGTGCCGGCTTCATCATTCATCGTAAGATTGATAGAGCGGATGACGGTTACGACTACCGGGCTGGTCATACCCTCAAATATGCCTGTAGGGATAAGTTTTCTGGTTCTTGGAGCAGTGGGGCTGTTTATAACGGGATTTGTCTATATCAGAACAGCGAAAATTAAAAAGGTTCTGCCGATTCAGGCAATCCGCGGCGGAGCGGGAGACGTATATTTTAAAAGCAGACTAACAGCTTCAATTCGCCAAAGAGGTTTAAATTTCCTACTGGCATACAGACAGCTGATATCCGGTAAGAGACAGTACATCAGCGCATGTTTCATATCGGCGCTTTTAGTATTCTTTTTGGCATTAACAGCCAGAGTAGATGCATGGATAGGAGAAGACGGGCAGGGACTTATGGCGTCTTTTAACGCCGTGCCTTATGATTTTGGCATTCAATATGATGACGAGGAGACGAAAAAGGAAGCGGAAGAATGGATTGATGCTAAGGCGGGAATCATATGCCAATATGAATTTAAAATGACCAGAGCGGCAATCAATCAGATAGAATATTTGATGAATGTTTCTTCGGCTCCCGAATATTTTAACATACTTGAAGGAAGAACCTGCTTATATAATAATGAAGCGGTTATTACGGACTTTGTGTCAAAAGAGCTTGGCATCGGTATAGGGGATACGGTTTCGATTAATTACAGTGGCGAAGAAAAGGATTTTATCGTAAGCGGTATCTATCAGTGCGCAAATGATATGGGAACAAATTTCGCCATAAGCAAGGAAGGCATTGAACGGTTCGGAGAAGAGGAAGAATTATCCTATTATTGGTACTACCAGCTTAGGGACCCTTCTATGGCAGAAGAACTCACCGACAGTCTGAATGAAATGTACAAAGAAGCGGTAAATGTTGATACAAACACCTGGTCGGGAGTAGACAGCATAGTTCTTGCTATGTCGGCGTTGACAACATTGATGTATGTAATAACTATAGTTTTCATTCTGGTAACGGTATATTTGACGGGGAGTAAGGTTTTATATCGGGAACAGCACGATTTGGGCATATATAAATCATTGGGATTTGTATCAGAAAAGTTAAGGCTTGCCTTTGCCCTGCGGTTCGGCATGGTGGCAGTAGCCGGGTCACTGTTGGGAATAGCATTGAGCGAGCTTCTGACTGATCCTGTGGTATCGGCTATGCTTGCTATGTGTGGAATCAGTCACTTTACTTCTGCATTGAATCCGCTTAATATGATGATGCTCGCCGGAATTGTGAGTGGACTGTTCTTTGCCTTTGCATATCTTGCGGCTAAGAAGATAAAGAAGGTAGGGGTTGGGATTCTGATTGTGGAGTAAAGTACGATAGAATTATGAAGTGCCGGAGAAGTTTCAAAAGTACATAATAAAGCCTTTTCATATTATTGTATTTTAACTGAATGATGTGTATAATATATGATATAAGAAGAAAATGTTTGTTGAGTGGTGATAAAAGCAATATGGATATAAACTTTGAATGGGACGAAGAAAAAGCAAGAATTAATATAAAGAAACATGGTATCTCATTTGAAATTGCTGCTAAAGTATTTTTAGATGAAAACCGTATTGAAATTTATGATGATGCACATAGTAATATAGATGGAGATAGGTTTATAACGATTGGAATGGCAGATGAAGTTCTATTTGTAGTATATACAGAACGTCAAACGAATATTAGATTGATTTCCGCACGCTTGGCAACCGCAAAAGAAAGGGGAGTGTATTATGGTATCGTTTAAGCTGGAGCAAGGAACAAAGATAACAAATGAGGAAAAGAAAATGTTAGAAGAAGCAAAAAAGCTTCCTCTTGTTTATGATGAGGATTCTCCGGAATTAACGGTTGAAATGGAAAAAGCATTTATAGAAGCTAGAAGAAATAAGCCCTATAATGCAGAGCCTCTTACTGTGTATGTATCTCCTATGACAATCAAGAAGGCAAAGACCATTGGAGGGAATTATATTGATATTTTAGGACGATTACTTGATAAAGCTGTTAATGAGTATGTTACAATGTAATGAGTTTTGCGGAAAGGTCTGCGAAAGTTGAATAGACTTTACATCTCAGCTGCGATATACTTATATTGTATCATACAATCAACATTTACATTGTAGAAAGCAGGTGATTACATGGGCATGACTGATGAGCAGTTTGAGGTATACAACGCTTTAATAAACTTTATTGATGAATTAATTGATAAGGAGACAGACGAAAAAGAAAAAGAAAAGCTGAAAATACGTAAAAAAAATATTCTTGCAAACAATAAAGAAGTAAATTAATCGCATCAGGGTGTGAAGTCTATGAATTATTAAGATTTTACACCTTTTTATTTAACATAAGGATGACTCGCGAAGCGTGACATCCGTTGTTTGCTCTTGGCTGGAATGAAATTAAAAAATGATTGTAGGAGAAGGGAAAGATGAAATTTGAGTATCGGTTTTTAAGTGAGGAAAGAGCGGCGGAGATTGACGCGATGGGATTGAGAAGTCCAGACGGTTATAAAGTTCGTATTAATTATTCAGAATGTATAACTAATGAGGAAGAGTCAATTGTATTCCAAAAGATATATTTTGCACGTTTTTATAATGCTGAGGAAGATTATGACTGCTATCTTTTGATTTATAAAGAGCATTATTATATTTTGGAAGTAGAAAATAGATGGCGTAAAGAAATAAGTAATGAGACGATATTCCATTATTTCCAGTCCTTTATTTTTACAACAATAAAAGAATATAATGATTGTTCTTCAAAAGAAGTATTATCTGTATTGAAGGATGTTATTTATGAGCGAGAAAAGAATCTTTGTCCGGATATTTTATTTGGGGAAGATATGCCAGAGGAAATAATATATATGGGAGAAAAAGATGAGTAAAGTGAATGAGGCATTACAAAGGATATATTTCCAGCACATAGTCGGGAAAGCTTTTTATAATACTTGCTTTTGGTGAAGTGAAGTAGTATCGTAGTATTGTGCCGGACAGATTGCATAAAATATTCCGAAGTCAGGCGCGAGAGAACATTTTATGCAATCTGCCCTCTCAACCTACAAAATTCACTTTTACCATTGAATCTTCATGTTAACACCATAGAAAGGACCCTAAAATCATATGAACCATAAAAAAAACCTACAGAAATTATTTACCTTCATCGACCAAAGCCCAACCTGCTTCCATGCGGTTGAAAATATGGAGAACATGCTGGATAAAGAAGGCTTCACCAGACTTGAAGAAAGGGAGCTCTGGCATATTGAAGAAAAGGGAAAATATTATGTAAACCGAAACGGTTCTTCACTCATAGCCTTCACCATACCTGATAAAAAGCCGTCAGGTTTCCACATGGTGGCAGCTCACAGCGATTCTCCCTGCTTTAAAATAAAGGAATCCCCTGAGATAGCGGTGGACAATTTTTACCTGAAACTGAATGTAGAGAAATACGGCGGGATGATTCTTTCTACGTGGCTTGACAGGCCGCTTTCCATTGCGGGAAGAATCATAGTAAAGGAAAATGACAATATATGCAGCCGTTTGGTGAACCTGGATAAGGATGCGGCGATTATTCCCAATCTTGCCATTCATATGAACAGGGATATGAATAAAGGGGTTGAATACAATCCCCAGACAGATATGCAGCCGATAATCGGTGATGCGTCTCTTAAAGGAGACTTTTTAAAGCTTATCGCAAAAGAGGCTGACGTTAAAGAAAAAGAAATTTTAGGATGCGACCTTTTTCTGTACAATAGGGATAAGTGCCGTTTGATTGGAGCGGATGACGCCTTTATCGCAGGACCGAGGCTGGATGACCTTGAATGTGCTTTTGCAGGGATTACTGCAATAGCTAATGAAACATCGAAAAACTTCATTAATCTCTGTGTGGTTTTTGATAACGAGGAAGTCGGAAGTGGTACGAAGCAGGGCGCGGCGTCTACATTTTTAAAAGATACACTGGATAGAATATGTAATGGACTTGGCATAGGAAAAGAAGAATACCACTGCATGATTGCCGACAGTTTTTTTATTTC
>CAMWWS010000182.1 GCA_947178085.1 uncultured Lachnospiraceae bacterium
GATTTATAATAGCTGATACCTGAATAAAATATTGATATCGGAGAGACTGATATTTCCTCAATCATAATTCCGTTTTCCTCAAATTCCTTACGTGTAGACTCATCTATGGTCAGATTCACCCTGTCTACCTTAGTTCCAAGCGTAAACTCCGTAAGATACTTATCCACGCCTAACAAATCGCTTCGCTCCGTGCACACCTGAATGACTTCACCCTGCTCAAACTTCTCATTATCTCTTGTATCGAAAATATAGCTTCCCACTTGAACGCCGGGCTCCGCCGAATCCCAATACATACTATGACCTAACCATAAATCAGCAGGTTCCGAACCAACTACAGTATAGTATCTTATATTGCCTATGCTTATCCCCGAATATTTTTCTCTGTTTTCTCCATCTTTAAGATTCATATCGTAAGTATATGGAACTATGAGATAATAATCGTCATACAAAACCGCTTCAAGCTTCAATGTTCCATAATACGTTTCAATTACATTATCCAGTACGTTGCCATACTTCTCGTAGAACCCTTTCTGATCTGCTGTCAAATTGTGTTCGTGTCTCGGATACAGGGCTTCCGCAAATCTGTATTCCAGCGAAAACCTGCTCACTGCAAATGCCGTCATACCGGAGAGTAGAAACAAGACTGCAAAGGCTGCTGCCCTAGTCGTAAAACGAACTTTTTTTGCCGCGCTTTCTTCTTCCGCTGCTGCCTCAAGCTCCAGATATATCCCGTCTTTTTGTTCTTCTGATAAGACAATCTTATTATACATGCTTTTAAATATTTCCTGCTTCATTCCCTATTCCCTCCATATCCATTAACAATTTCTGTTTAAGAAGCTTCTTCGCCCTCATCAATCTGGCAGATACCAGATTCGGGGTTATGCCAAGCAGCTTCGCTATTTCTTTTACCTGATATTCCTCGTAATAACGCAGGTATAATACAATCCTATATTTTGCGGGAAGTTCTGAAAGCATTTCAAATAATTCA
Source organism: uncultured Lachnospiraceae bacterium (assembly GCA_947178085.1). The sequence continues at coordinate 989 of CAMWWS010000182.1, forward strand.
TGCTCTTCATTCTGCCCTGAAAAATCCACAGCCTGTCCTGCCTCTTCCAATGGTAGGATATGTTTCATCCATGCTGTGTTAAGCATGCTCTTGCAGCAATTGACCGCCACACGGATAAACCACGCCTTTTCATGCTCGCTGTTCTCAAAAGGCGGCTTTTTTCTCAGATAGCGCAAAAACACCTCTTGAACTACCTCTTCCGCTATATAGACATTTTTCCCATAGGACACGGCAATTCTATATACCATATCGGAATATCTGTCAAACAATTCCTTCACAGAACTGTCCGGAGCCATAATTACCCCTCCTAACCGTAAATAGTAAATGCGCATTCATATATAATACTTTTTCAGGATGCTAAATATGACAAAAAAATTAGAAAATTTTAAAAAGGACCGGAAAAAACTTCCAATCCCTTTGCAATCATAGATTCTATTTTTTAACTGTATCCTGTAATTCCTGGAAGGTTTCTTTATACATTTCTTCTGCTTGTTCGGACCATTCCCTGTGATTACTGAATGCCGTCAGGTATATCGCAGCTGCTAACAACAGGAACGGAACGAGTATCTCCATCAGCATAAGTACGCCATACGTCAATGCAACAGTAAGTGGCATATACGGCAGATATGAAGCTGTTTCCATCATTATAGCTCCATTTTTTACTAACATAAGTAAATTATATGCAGCGGAAATATACAGTATCAGATTTAATCTCCACCCACCTCTCGGATTCATAAACGCAGCCATCCACAACAGCTGAAAAAGCAACATAAATACCATCCTGGTTATTTCAGAAACGGTAAGCATCTGCTGCATTGCCATAATTATGATACTTATTACAGTATGAAAAATCCAATATCCTGCAAGAAGCCTGAATAAAAGTTTTTTCATTTTCACCCATTTACCAATTTCAGGATTATCAATGAGAAATTGTTCCTGCTTTTGCAGAGTGATTTGACGCTGTTTTTTATATTCATTTTTATCCATTTTTAATTCTCCTTTACATCCAATAATACATGGCTAATAAGTTAAATTTTCATTTATGTTCTTCAAGCCATCGCAGCGCCGTATAAGCATAAACGGCGCTTCCCGCGCAAAGAGCATCCTCATCAAACATAACTTTAGGATGATGCTGCGGATAAATATACCCTTTATCCGGTGTTCCCGCAGCAAGAGCAAGCATAACGGACGGCACTTTGTGGCTCACATAAGCGAAGTCTTCAGAACCTGCCGTTTTTGAAGATTTCTGTCCGCCTTCCGCTTCGCTTAAATCTTTTGAAGAAAAAGCTTTTCCTTCTCCCAAGAGTTCTTTGACATATTTATAAGCCTCGTCAGTTAATACTTTATCATTGAAAAGAGTCGGGCAGCCGCTGCCGAATGTCACTTCCGCCTCAGCCCTGAATGACTGTGCTATTCCCTTCGCTATTTCAGTCATCCTCTGCTTGATAAAGGTACGTGTTTCCTCATCAAATGTCCGTATGCTTCCGCCCATCACTACCACGTCAGGTATAACGTTTGCGGCATTTCCGGCATTCATCGTACCAATTGTAAGCACCGCCCTGTCTCCCATCGCAAGCTCTCTTGCATGAATCTCCTGCAAGGCAATAACAATATGTGCGGCAACATTAATCGGGTCTATACCTGTATTCGGCATCGAGCCGTGACATCCCTTCCCTTTTACCCTTATTTCAAAATAATCGGCAGCCGGAGCGCTGACTCCGGGCATGGCCGTAATGACCGTTCCCGCAGGAAACGGCATTCCCGCCATAACATGAACCATCATTGCCGCATCAACCGCTGGATTTTCAAGCAATCCTGCTTCTATCATATCTTTAGAACCTTCAAAAATTTCCTCAGCCGGCTGGAACATCAGCTTAACGCTTCCTTCAATTTCATCTTCATGCTTTTTTAATAGACGCGCAGCGCCAAGAAGCATTGCCGTATGCATATCATGTCCGCAGGCATGCATCTTTCCGTTCCTTGAAGCAAAATCCACATCTGCTTCCTCCTTGATTGGAAGTCCGTCCATATCCGCACGAAGCATAAATACCTTTCCTTCTTTGCCTTTGCCTGCCATGGCAACGATTCCTGCCCTGCCGCATGGCTGCGGTTCATATCCCATATCTGTAAGCTGTTTTTTTACATATGAAACTGTATCCTGAATATCAAATCCCGTTCCGGGGTTAAGATGCAGGAAGCGTCGGTCGTTTATGATTGTATCATGCATTTGTGAGGCTTCTGATAAAAGTTCTGTGTATGACATGATTTTGGCTCCTTTCATGTGTGCTATTCCATTCATCAGGTCAGAGCCACATATATTACTATGTGAGGTCCTGTGATGACGTAAGCCACTGAAAGTGGCTTTGTACTTCTGCGAGGTCCTTTCGAGCTTAGTACCGCTGCGTCTGAACCGGAGCGAAAGCGCACCTCTCATAGTAATATATGTGGCTCTGACCGTCTGGAATTAATGTAAAAATATTATACCACAATCCCCTGTTTCATGATACAATATCTGGGAATATTTAATATATAAAAGCACATTAAGAATGGAGATTATCATGGGAATTTTATCAAACTTAGAACCAAAACCGGTATTCCACTACTTTGAAGAAATCTGCGCCATTCCGCACGGTTCTTCCAATACTAAGGCAATCAGCGACTATTGCGTCGAATTTGCAAAAGCGCATAGTTTAAGATATATTCAGGACAATTCAGATAATGTCATTATTTTTAAGGATGGAACCGCAGGCTATGAGCAGTCTGCTCCGGTTATTCTTCAGGGGCATCTGGATATGGTTTGTGAAAAAGACTCTGATTGCTATATCGATTTTAGTAAAGATGGACTTACACTACAGCTGCAAGGCAATACTATCACTGCAAACGGAACCACTTTGGGTGCCGACGACGGTATCGCCGTTGCTTATGCGCTTGCTATTCTTGATTCAGAAGACATACCGCATCCGCCGCTTGAGGTCATCTTCACATCAGATGAAGAAATGGGCATGCTGGGAGCAGCAGCTTTAGACTGCTCACCATTGCGGTCACGCACTATGCTGAATATGGACTCCGAAGAGGAAGGCTATCTGCTGGTGAGCTGCGCAGGCGGGATCAGAGTCAACGCTACTCTGCCGCTTAAGAGAGAAGAAGCTTCCGGATTAGTGGTTGACATAAAATTATCAGGTCTGACGGGCGGACATTCCGGCGTAGAAATTGACAAAGGACGCGCCAACGCCTGCAAACTGCTTGGCCGTACCTTATACAGGCTTTATAACGACCTACCGTTCGGAATTATTTCCATAGACGGCGGACTTATGGACAATGCGATTCCAAGAGATGCATCTGCGCAGATTCTTCTTTCAAAAGATAAAAATTTGTCTGACCCTGAAAATACAGTCCGTGAATTGAATGAAGTTTATAAAAGGGAATACCAATTGACGGATTCAAATATAAAGTTGGACATTTGCAATAAGAAACCTGCTGCCTCAGTCTCCGTAATGACTTCTGCCACCACGGAGGCGATCATTACCGCACTTGTCAGTCTTCCTAACGGCATACAGCGAATGAGCGGCGATATCAAGGATTTGGTTCAGACTTCGTTGAATCTTGGGATTCTTTCTTCCACAGATACTGAGGTTGTATATTCTTTTGCAGTACGCAGCAGTGTGGAAAGCGAGAAGGAAGAACTTGTGGAACGGATAAAATGTCTGATTGAAGCGCTTGGCGGAACCATAAGCTGTAGCGGAGATTATCCCGCATGGGAATACCGCAAAGACTCTCCTCTGCGTGAGCTTATGATAAAAATCTATGAAGAACAATACGGTAACAAGCCTATCGTTCAGGCTATTCATGCCGGAGTTGAATGCGGTATTCTCTCAGGTAAACTCGCGGGTCTTGACTGTGTATCTTTCGGTCCCGATATCAAAGGCGCCCATACGCCGAAGGAATCTTTGAGCGCAGAAAGCGCACTCCGCACGTGGAAATATTTACTGGAGATTTTGAAGCGGTTGAAATAATATTTTCATGCCGTTTCTTCTTTCAGAACCTTAAATGCGAGAAACGGCATCAAAGCCATAAAAGGATAAATATATCTGACCAGCACACATGGGCCGGCTAAAACAGTCAGAAAATATATCATTACAACCGCCCATGGAATCAACTGGCGGTATCGCTTCTGTTTCAAAAAAACAAGTCCCGCAAACAGTGTCAGAAAACAGTACAGCGCCGGTGCAAACAAAATTTTTACAGGCAGAAAACGCTGGTGCACGCAATCCGTAGCTATCGCTTCATAGATATTTCTCACCACCGGCAGCAAGTTCTCTTTTTTTACAAAATCACCTGCAAAAACCGGTATTGCGTCCGTAATCAGATACCCTGTTCTGTCACGCCACCAGTCCTGATATACCAGACAATGCGATATATCCGTCAAAAACCAGTCTCCCATCGTCTGATATAACGGCGCAACTAAATATGAACCGGGATATTTAAATGCCAACCGCAGATAAATTTTTATAAAATCCGAAGAATTTTCCCTGAACAAATCATTATTGAAATACATCTTAACGCCGTCCGATATATAAGGGCGGTAGTTTTCCATTCCTTTCTTAGGCAGATAGGCGGTCAGCAATTCCAAATCTCCCTCGTCCATCTGCTCTCCGCTGCTCTTGTAAGCTCTTGCAAGCTGCTGTAACGGAATACTCAACGCTTCCGCCGACTCTCCCGGTTCAGCATCGGTTAAATATACAAGAGTATGTTCTGCCGCAAAAAACAGGCATATACTTAAAAATGTAACAGCCGTAAGCTTTACCCACACTTCCAATTGGTTTTCTTTTGAAAAGTCACCAAACTTACGATGTAATTTAATACAAGGTAAAAAGCAACACAGCATGGTTATTAATAAAATTACAAAAAGTAATATCTGTATATAT
>CAMWWS010000183.1 GCA_947178085.1 uncultured Lachnospiraceae bacterium
GCTCGGTGATGTGTTTCTCAGAGACAGGTATCGGATTATAAGAACGTATAGCCCTTGCTGTTTTTCTCATAGGCGCTATTCTACCCTCGTCCGTTATAATCAAATAATTCCATGTTCCATCACTATCATTCTCAATTCTCTGTATATTGTATTTTAGAGCATTTTCTAAAATTCGGTAATTGTCATCTTTAAATTTCGTTTTATCTATGATTACATTTACAATATGTAAATCCATTTCTGCTATCGTCAGCGTAAAGGCTTTAATAATATCCTGTTTTATTTCTTTTGACCACTCGTACTTACGATATGGATTTTTATCAGTAAGAAAATGTTTTGTATGCATTTCTTCCGTTACATGAAAACCATATTTATCGCGTAGTTCTTTTCTCAAACTGCGCATAATATTAAAATTTTGCTGCCAACTTTCAACAGGCATATACAAACTAGTCAAAATAAAATGGTCGGAAGATGCTGTAGCAATTCCGTCATCTCCAGTTTCATCAAAATATGCAATGTATGTGTTCATATTATAATACCGTCCTTTCTATTTTTCATTTAATTATATTTTTTGTATCGTTCATCTCTATGAATGTTCCATTTTTAGACATTTCCCCTGTTGCTAAGTATTCCATATCCAAAAACTCTTGCTAATCCCCATTGAATTTCATCATCATAACAAAAACAATTACCCATTTAAAATTAAAGTCTTAAATTGTATTACACCGAAAAATATGTTAATATTTTTAATATACAGGGTAAATATTATCGGGGATATTTTATGTTTGGAAGCAATACCGAAACGAAAACACATAAGATGACAGAGGGGAATCCGCTTAGCACGATTCTCCTTTTTGCAGTGCCGATGATTTTGTCCAATCTATTTCAGCAGCTATATAATGTTATAGATACTGTAATCGTAGGCAAGAGGCTTGGAACAGATGCACTGGCGGCAGTCGGAAGCGCAAGCAGCATTACAGCAGTATTTGTGCAGCTGGCGACAGGATTGGCACTGGGAGGCTCTATTGTGATTGCACAGTATTTCGGAGCCGGCAGAACAGAGAAAATATGGCAATGTACCACCACTTCCACAATATTCTCGGCTATAGTTGCACTTGTATCGACGATTATCATTTGGATAGGAGCAAGACCACTTCTGCTGGTGGTTAATACACCGGACCACATTATTGATATGAGTGTCAGTTATTTACGCTTATACTTTCTAGGATGCATCCCCATTTTCGTATATAATGCGCTAAATGGTGTATATGTAGCATTAGGAGATTCGCGTACCCCCCTGAAGTTCTTAATAATATCATCTGTTATCAATGTTTTATTGGATTTATTTTTCATTATCGGACTGAATAAGGGAGTCGGTGGTGCGGCACTTGCAACTGCTATCTCCCAACTGGCGGCTGCTCTTTTGGCGATGAAAGATATTCCCAAATTACTTAAGGAATTTGAATATAAAAAGGATATGAAGTTTTTTGATGGTACGCTGCTTCTTACGATGCTTAGATTTGCGCTGCCGTCTGCATTGCAGCAGTCTATCGTGTCGGTGGGCTCAGTTATTGTGCAAGCGACAATCAACAGTTTTGGCGCAGCTGTTATGGCAGGCAGCGCTGCGGCTTCAAAGGTTGTTAATCTGGCTACGGCTGTTCCTATCAATTTCAGTAACGCATATTCTAATTATGTAGGCCAGAATATGGGTGCCTGTAAGGAGGAACGTATCTGGCCCGGACTTAAGGCGTCTATTCTCAGCTGCGGAGCGCTTTCTCTTGCACTCACTGCTGCTTTTGAGATATTTCCAAACCAAATCATCGGCATGTTCATAGATGAAACAGAAGCAAATCTTGAGCAGGTCATGGCAGTAGGTTCGGCATATATCAGAGTTGTCGGTGCATTCCTCGTGGTATTCTCTACATTTATGCTTGTGAAAGCTACCTTCAAAGGAAGCGGCGACATGAGCTGGTTTATAATAACAACTTTGCTGAGCTTTTTTATTCGGTTATTTCTGACCGTAGGTTTTGCACATATTGCCGGCATAGACATTATTTGGTGGGCATTCTGTGCTGGCTGGGCGATTGCGCTTATTGTAGCTATGGCAAGATATATACAGGGCGGATGGCGTAAGAAAGGTATTCTGTGATTTTACCTTGTCTTCTACTCTAATCCATTTTTATAATTTTCTACCAGCGCATTGAATATCTCCTGTTCGGAAGCCTGCTCAAGTTCTTCAGGCACTATACTGTTCCAGAAGATATGGTATGTTATCGGTTCCATTCCTGCATAAAAATCGTCATATAAATTTTCCCATTCTTCCTGAGTAATTACATTCCCATCTGCATCATACCAGGTCTGTTCACTATTATCTTCATCAGTCCATAAAGTGTTTTCGCTTCTGAATATTACACTATATACAATTCCGTCCTTAAGATAATACGCTCCGTCAGCACAACATGACTCTGCCGCTCCGTTTCTGGTATAATCAGATGCCGGATAAAAGATTACATCACCATCCATATAAGCTATGCCATCATAATAACCTGCAATATCCAACTCCGAATATTCTTCATAATACTCCTGCGGCAGTTCTTCTATTTTGGAAAAAATATCATCTGTAATGTATAAATGGTTTTCAGAATATAATCCTGTTCCGGCATTTGCACTTGTAATCAGCTCCGGTTTTCCGTCATTGTTTATGTCATATACTGCATAGTTGAATATTAAAGGGTTATATTCGTTCATATTCCAAACATCTTTATTTGCTGCAAAAACTTCGAGTTGTGCTATTATCTCCTCAGACAAACCTGACAAATCAGGGACATCTGTCTCCACTGTCTGATAATGATTGGAAACAAAAATATAATCATCACCGCTTCTTTTTAATATAAGAATACCGGCATTCACACCGTACTCCTGCTGCGGACTATAATGAATTTCAAAAATATCTTCATCTGTTCTTTTTCCTTCTGTACAGATAAACGAGCAGTAATTGGTGTCACCATGCTGGAAAATATAAGCATCATATTTCTCCAGATATGTCCATTTAAAAGGTTCTTTCATTTCCTTGAATGAATATCCGGTCTTCTTTATTAAAAAATCATCTATCTGAGCAGTGGTAAGATGTTCAACATCCAACTCTATCGTCCAGTCTGTTGCCTGCCCATATGCTTCCAGCTCATCATCCGTTAATGAATGTGCGCTGATTCCGGCACCACAATAAAAAACTTCATATAAATCAACCTCTGTGGGATCGGTATATTCCGACAGTAAAAAACCGTAATTTTCTATGCTGTTTACAAAATCCGTAAAACTATCCAGTTCTTCATCTGACAGTTCGAGCCAAACTTCCTGTTCTGCCACATCTTGGTTGTCAGTCACTTCCTGACCTTCTGACTTCCGGTCAGGCAATTCATTCTGCTCTTCTTCTATCTGCTCAGTTTTATCATTATCACCAGACTCTACGGCATCATTTTCCATTCCTGAAGCGCAGCCTGTTAAAACCAATATAATCAATAACAGTTCGCATAATAAGAATTTCGATTTTTTTATCATAATAACCTGCCCTTCAGATTTCAAAATCCTCTGATTTAAAATTACTATAATATCTCCCTTTTACCGCCGTAAACTTCAAAACGCAATAATCCGGGTCTGTGACTCCTTCTTTATAATAAAGAGTATCTCCTTTTTGCCAAATTCTCTCTTTTGCTTCCTGTGTTTCTAATACTTCTACGGTTCCAACCAAACTGACACCACGGAAGAAACGTCTGTCAACAAAATAAACGCTTGCCTTATTATTATGTTTGAAATATTTCACCTTATTAGAAGATGTATTCGTCGAAAAATAAATAGTTTTTATCCCTTCCCGCTCTCTCGGCTTAAGCATAGCCTTTGTGATAGGGTATCCTTCATCATCCACATATGAAATAAAGCTTGTACTTGATTTATCAATCATTTTTCCGACTGTTTTTTCCGCATCTTTCATAACAATAACCATACTCCTTCTTGAGTTTTTCATAAACTATATTTTTTGCTTTAAAATTCCTCAATTCTTAAAGCTATGTATCGGAGCCGGAATTCTTCCGCCTCGGTTTATAAATGCATCGCACGAGAACTGATTAACCGGCATAATAGGTGCGTAGCCTAACAGACCTCCGAATTCTACGGTTTCACCCACACCTTTTCCAATCACTGGAATCAGACGGACCGCTGTTGTTTTCTGGTTCACCATGCCGATTGCCATCTCATCTGCAATAATCCCTGAAATGGTCGTTTCCTTAGTATCTCCGGGAATTGCAATCATATCAAGACCTACGGAGCAGACACAGGTCATTGCTTCCAGTTTTTCTAAAGTGAGCGCTCCTGCGGTCACCGCATCAATCATTCCCTGATCCTCACTGACCGGAATGAAGGCTCCGCTCAGTCCTCCTACGTAAGACGACGCCATAACACCGCCCTTTTTCACCTGATCATTAAGCAGGGCAAGCGCGGCTGTTGTGCCGGGAGCTCCGGCATACTCCAATCCGATTTCACAAAGGATATCCGCGACGCTGTCTCCGATTGCCGGCGTAGGTGCAAGCGATAAGTCCACAATTCCGAACGGTACATTAAGTCTTTTTGAAGCCTCTTTTGCTACCAGCTGTCCCACACGCGTCACTTTAAAAGCGGTTTTTTTAATCGTTTCACATAATACCTCGAAACTTTCACCTCTCACCTTGCTGAGTGCAGTCTTGACAACGCCGGGACCGCTGACGCCGACATTGATTATCTTGTCCGCCTCTGTCACACCATGAAAAGCACCCGCCATGAAAGGATTATCATCCGGTGCATTACAGAATACTACCAGTTTAGCACAGCCAAGTGAATCGGATTCTTTGGTTGCCTGCGCTGTCTGCTTTATAACTTCACCCATCAGCTTTACGGCATCCATATCTATGCCTGTTCTGGTGGAGCCTACATTGACAGAGCTGCATACTCTTTCTGTAACAGACAGAGCTTGCGGAATGGAACGGATTAGAAGCTCATCCGCTATTGTCATCCCCTTTGAAACCAAAGCGGAATATCCTCCAATAAAATTTACCCCTACCTTATGCGCTACTTTATCTAATGTCTGCGCAATTGTCACAAAATCATCCGAAGATTTACATGCCGTTGCACCAATGATGGCAATCGGAGTGACGGATATTCTTTTATTTACAATCGGAATACCATATTCTCTCGAAATCTGCTCTCCCGTCGCCACTAAGTCCTTTGCCGCCTCGTATATTTTATTATAAATTTTCTCATTCAGTCTCTCTAAATCCGAATCTATACAATCCAGCAGACTAATACCAAGCGTGATTGTCCTGACATCCAGATTCTCTTTTTCAATCATCTCATTTGTTTCTGCAACTTCAAATATATTAATCATCGCTGTAATTGTCCTTCCTGTATCTGTTGCTTCGCTATCTTCTATTATCCTGTAATTTCTATTTTCTCTCTGCCTGCCAATTAAATTCTATGCATCTGGTTAAAAATTTCTTCTTTCTGGCACTTAATGATAACCCCGATGCTCTCACCCAGCTTAGCCAGTTCTTCTACGATAACTGCAAAATCCTTATTTGTCTGGTTGGTATCTACTATCATCATCATATTAAAATACTCTTGTACAATAGTCTGGGAAATGTCCAGAATATTAATCTGATTGTCTGCTAAGTAAGTACATACTTTGGCTATAATGCCTACTGTGTCTTTTCCTACAACTGTGATAATTGTCTTTTTCATAATGAACTCCATGCCTTTCAATAATTTGTGTTTGGCGATTGTGAAGGTTTTGGTCAACGGCACGAACTTAGATAATATAAACAAACACGGGGCTCGAACCGCGGGAGCGAAGGTCGCCCCGTGTTTGTTTATAT
>CAMWWS010000184.1 GCA_947178085.1 uncultured Lachnospiraceae bacterium
TATGGCGATTGCCCTCATGACAGACCTGATACAGCGGGCGGGATCACTTTTAACGTACCGTAAGGCAGTCCTGCCGGAGGTTTCTCTTACCAGCAACCTTCCCTCCATGATGGACGGGGGAAAAGATTTCTGCGAATGGAGCAGGAAAGACAGGGAGCTGGCAGGGAACATCGGGAAGATTGTAACCCTTGTGCTTGGTAAGTATGGAAAAGGTCTGGTAAGCCTTGCCCTTGCAGAGAGTTTTTTTGAGAAAGGCGGGGAGGATTACGAGGTAGTAAGCCTTGCAGGAAAGGGAAGGATGCAGGCGGAAAGCGGTGGTAAGACAGAGCAGGTTTTTGTCGCGGTCGGAATTTTGACAAAGCTATCCATACTCAATAATTGTATGGAGGATGCCGTGGATATGCTGGAGAGCTTTAGGCAGATAGCAGAGCAGGAAGCGCCGAAGCTTCTGCCAAATATCCGTACAATGTTTGTAAGAATGGACTTGTATACAGGCAGGGTTAGCGAAGCATACCGGTGGCTTTCCAAAGCGCCGGATGAGAACGCAGAGTTTAATACAATGGAACGGTATCGTTATCTGACAAAAGTAAGGGTGTATCTGAGTGCCGGACGGAAGGAAAAGGCGATGCTGTTACTGGATAAGATGCGTTTCTATGCAGAGAAAATGCACCGAACCTACATAGAGATAGAAGTGATGATACTGACGGCAATCACCCAGTACCGACAATGCCGTGACGGATGGCAGGATGTTTTACAGGAGGCGGTGGCAAAAGCGGAAGATTACCACTTTGTGCGGATCCTGACAAGGGAAGGCGCAGCGCTGTGGGAACTTTTGAAAGCCGGTACGGTCACATGGAAGGATCAGTCATTCAGAGAACAGGTCATGTCGGAATGTGAACGGATGGCAGGTTTTTATCCGTCCTACCTGAAAGAAAAGCAGGAGGGGAATGTGTTCCTGACAGATAAGGCACTGAAAATCCTGCGGCTGCAGGCGGAAGGACTGTCAGTAGAAAAGATTGCAGAGCAGCTGGGTCTGTCCAAGGCGGGAGTGAAATATTACAATCAGGAAACTTATAAGAAGTTAGGTGTAAACAATAAAACCGCCGCAATAGCAGAAGCCAGAAACAGAAGGTTGATGTAGAAGATTTTGAGCTGTCATTTTGAGTAGATGTTTACGGAGAAAAGCCGGTAAGGAGAATTGTTATGAACCTGATTTATAATATTGATTTTGAAATAGTTGGGGCGATATATGTTCTGGTAATCTATGCTGCGTTATGTATATACTATTCCAACCAATCGGAGGTCAATAAGAAATTTAAATTAGTTGTCAAATGTATTCTGGCGACAGAAGTCATGGACATAGTGACAGCCATCACCATAAGTTATGGGAGTGAGATTCCGCCGAAACTGAATATACTTACAAATACTGTTTATTTTGGTTTAGCGATTAGTCTTGGATACTGTTTTCTTCTGTATGTGGAAAGCTATGTCAATGAAAATGCAGGCAGGATTAAAAGCATACGTGTTAATAAAATCAGTTATTTATCGCTGTTAGCCATTCTTGTTTTGAATATGTTTACAGGATTTTTATTCAGCTTTAACGAGGCGGGGGAGTATATTCATGGGAGCCTGTATTTGTTTATTTATATTGTACCATTATATTATATATTTTTTTCGGCAGTAGTGCTCATTAAAAACCAGAGATTTTTCAAAATAAAGCAGAAAATATCCATTGGTGTATATATCTTTATGTGTTTGCTGGGACCGGTTATGCAGATGCTATGGTTTCCGGATGTTTTACTGAGTGTGTTTACACCTTCGCTTGCAGTTCTGGTCATTCTGTTTTCCATGGAGACGCCGGATTACCAACTGCTGATGAAAACACTTGCAGAGCTTGATGATCTTCGAAAAAATTTACAGATAGAAGTAAAGAAACAGACAAAAAAAGCAGAAGACAGAAGGGAAAAAGTAGAACGCTTGTCTGAGCAGGTAATTCTGACGCTTGCAAAAACAATTGATGCGAAGGATAAGTATACAAATGGACATTCGGAAAGAGTGGCGGCTTATTCGAGGGAGATCGCAAAAAGAATGGGAATGTCCGAACAGGAGCAGCATGAAATTTATCACATGGGGCTTTTGCATGATATTGGGAAAATAGGAGTATCAGATGAGATTATCAATAAGCCGGGAAAACTGACAGATGAAGAGTACCTGATGATAAAGAAGCATCCGGAAATCGGTGGGGAAATTCTTGCAATCATATCGGAACTTCCGGATATCTCAATCGGAGCGAAGTATCATCATGAAAAATATGATGGAACCGGCTATCCGTATAAAATCGCGGGAGAGGATATACCTTTTTATGCAAGGATTATCGGAATTGCGGATGCCTATGATGCGATGACTTCCAGGCGAAGTTACCGTGATGTCCTGCCGCAGCAGGTGGTTCGTGCGGAAATCGAAAAAGGAAGGGGAACGCAGTTCGCGCCGGAGTGCGCGGATATTATGCTGCAGATGATCGACGAGGATACGGGTTATCAGTTGCACGAGCATTAGAGAAGTTTAGGGCTCTATCTTTCCTCAATCCTTTATGCTACAATAAAAACGGAGCTGCCTAATATGAAAGAAATAGGAGGAAAGCAATTATGTCAGCAGCAAGTGATATGGTAAGAAAAACGTTTGGTGAAGGTGATGATAAAAGAGATGCAGGGCTTACCACTCCCGATAATATAGAAAGATACGATGATATACAATATGGTACTGACCCTAAATGGAATGTGCTGGATGTATATAGACCTAAATCACGCAAAGGGGATAAACTCCCTGTCATTGTAAGCGTCCACGGAGGCGGATGGGTGTACGGAGACAAGGAGAGATACCAGTATTACTGTATGAGCCTTGCGCGGCATGGATTTGCGGTCGTTAATTTTACATACCGCCTTGCCCCGGAACACAAATATCCGGCAGCAATAGAGGATACAAATGCAGTATTCAAATGGGTGCTGGAAAATGCAGATGAATATGATTTTGATACAGAGCACATTTTTGGGGTAGGTGACTCAGCAGGAGCGCATCAGTTGGGATTATATACCGCGATGTGCACGAACAGGGAATATGCGGCAGAATATGATTTCAAGGTTCCGGAAGGTTTTAAGCCAACAGCGGTAGCATTGAACTGCGGAGCCTATAAGATCGATGTATCGGGACGTTCGGATGATCTGACTGTTGCACTTATGGGAGACTATCTGCCGGGGAAGGGAACGGAGCAGGAGATTCATATGGTTGGTGTGGTAAATCATATTACAGAGGAATATGTTCCTGTTTTCTATATGACCTGTACCGGAGATTTCCTGTTAGATCAGGCTCCGATTCTTGAAGTGAAGCTGCTTGAGAAGAAGATCCCACATGAATTTCATTTCTATGGGGATAAAGACCATGAGCTTGGACATGTGTTTCATTGTAACATAAAAAGTGAAGATGCCGCAAAATGCAATAAGGATGAATGTGATTTCTTTAAAAAATTTTTGTAATTAACGAACCTGATTAGCAAGAATTATTTTAACCAATAACACATGTTTGTTAATTTTGCACAATAAAATCACCTGTTATGACTCCGATCAGAGTGCTAAACAGATGATTTTTTTGTGCAGTTTTTCCCTTGCTGGTCTGACTGCTTTTTTAGTTGCATGAAAAATAGAGGTACTTTTTGTGTACCATTCCGACACCCCCAACCCCCTTGCCCGACTCCCAAGGGGGCTATTATGCTACGGCTAAATTCAGACTGTCTTTATACTGGGCGGAGCTGATCCAGCCGAACATTTTACGGGGATAGTTATTGATCCATGTTTCAACCATCTCAATTTCTTTCTTGGATACAAGATCGAAGTTTGTACCCTTGGGAAAGAAGCGCCTGATCATGCGGTTAATATTCTCATTAGTGCCGCGTTCATATGCGCTGTAAGGGTGGCAGTAGTATAAAACTGTACGGTTCCCTTTTGTGTAGCGGCTTTTTTCGATCCCTTCACCGTCTAGGAACTCCACGCCATTATCACAGGTGATTGTTTTGAACTTCTCACGGAATTTCTTACTTCCATATTTCTTTTCAAGCATGTTCAGGGCATGGACTACAGAAGCGGCTTTTTTATCTTTCATTTTTATAATGATTTCTTCCCGTGTCATGCGTTCAGAGAGAACCAGCAGGCAGGACGTCCCGTTCTTCTGGCCGCTGACTACAGTGTCCATCTCCCAGTGTCCGTATTCTTTACGGTCCAATATTTCTGGATCGCGTTTTTCTATGGACTGTCCGGAGCGGTTGTTCAGGGCAACTTTTGACTTTTTTTCCTTTTTCTTTGCAGTTGCTTTCTTCTGGGGCAGATCGTGATAATCTGCATTCAGGAACAGCCCCATATCAAAATAGTTATAGATTGTCTTTGCACAAATAGAAGTCTTAAACTCTATTCCCTCATTCCGGGCATGGTAAAGCAGCGCCTCAGGAGAATACTTTTTATTCTTCACCATGTCTTCAATATACGCCACAAGTTCATAGTCAGACCCGATTTTCAGGTTACGCCCGCGGTTCGACATGTTCTCTTCACTGACCATCTGGGCATAGTCTGCTTTATACACCTCATGCTTTACAAGATGTGTATCGATCTGCGTCACAGTGCCCTTGTTTATTTCGTAGCGGACAGTATGGTATTTATGACCGATAGCGTCCGCGATCTCCGGAATGCTGCATTTCTTTTTTAGTAGTATTTCTATCTGGTATCTTTCACCCTCTGTTATGTAGTTGTAAGACGGTTCTTTTTCTTTTGCTGCCATGATATGCACCCCCTTAATCCGAGGATGTCACAAAAAAATCCCGTCATAAAGGGTATATAAACGCTGCGCGCCCTTTACAACAGGATTGTTTTGTGTGGCTGATATGAAATGTACTGAATCATAGTGACAATAATTGTCGCGACTAAACACTAAGACACAGACGTGTAAAAGCAGGATATTTCCGCACTTAAAATTTATAGGTCAGACTGTCCTAAAAACCCGTGTTCCCTACGGTGCATAGCCCTACGGGACAGCGGTAGGATTTTAAGTCCCCCTAAATCCCCCAAGGGGACTTAAGGCTTCCTTGTTGTATCATGTTCTAATTTATCCGGTAATCTTTCTAATGCGTCCGTTTTTCTGTCTTCTGCGTTTTCCGTTTCTGATCTGTACCGTCTCCGTATACCGTGCCATCGGATTAGCTTAAACGCGACTATAGCATATTTTGCGGAGAGGTCAAACACCATAAAAATATTTTTGAAAAACATAAAAATTTTTTTATTATTGCTGCGCAATTGTTTGACATCACCA
This sequence comes from uncultured Lachnospiraceae bacterium, assembly GCA_947178085.1. Next base: position 5,350 of record CAMWWS010000184.1, read on the forward strand.
CAAAACACGCTATAAACAGACGCAAGCAAACCCGACGACACGATATACGAAGCCAGTACAGAAAAGAAAGGAGTGAAGCAGAATACAGAAAAACTACATACAAAGCGCCCCTCAGAGCCACTCAACCAAAGCCAATTTTTTAAGGCTGTGATAGCCGGAAAGGAAACAGAATGAAAATTTATGATCTATTCGAAACAGAACTTATAAATGACTATATAGAAATATTCATAAGGGACGAAGATTTTTGTGTAGTTGCACATGGAAATTGGTATCAGGATAATATCTTGAAATATGAGCAAAAAGAAATCCAATCCTTCACATGGCAGGATGACAACAAAATTTACATCGATATAAAATAACACAAATATACTGACCTATCTGCAGATCGGGGAGAAGGAGAAAAGACAATGATAGAAGCAAGAAAATTATACAAAACAACAGATTTATACAATAGTGATAAGTGGTATAGCGACAGCATGGCAGAAATGAAGAAACAGGCAAAAGAATATATTGATGAATGTGAAGGGGACTGTATACT
>CAMWWS010000185.1 GCA_947178085.1 uncultured Lachnospiraceae bacterium
ATAATAAATACGACTGCTTAAAACTTGAAAATCAGTTATGCTTTCCGCTTTATGCTTGTTCCAAAGAAGTAATAAGAAGATATAAACCTTATCTTGACAAGCTTGATCTGACATATACGCAGTATATCGCAATGATGGTAATGTGGGAGAAAAAAGAGGTAACTGTCAAAGAACTTGGAAAATACCTTTATCTGGATTCGGGTACGCTTACTCCCGTGCTGAAGAAACTGGAAGAAAAAAAATATGTGATACGCAACCGCTCTAAAGAAGATGAGCGTAATCTGATTGTTTCAATTACACAGGAAGGTGAGGACTTAAAGGAGCAGGCGGTTCAGATACCTGCAAGTCTGAGTGCCTGTGTTAATGTGGAACCGCAGGAAGCGCAACAGTTATATAAGCTTCTGTATAAGCTGCTTGATGGATTATCCTAGCACTGAAATTTATATTTTGAAGAAATCACAAGCATTCTGTCACCTGACAGTTGACAAATTTCCACGGAGACTTGGTAGACTGGGAGCAGGTGCCATGCTACAATAAGCTCAGGCTCGAAAACCTGAGCTTATTGTAGTATGCAGGAGGAAAATGATATGATAACTTTGGGGCAAAGGATACAGCAGATACGCAATTCCGCTTTGCTGTCACAAGAAGCGTTCGGAGAAAAACTTGGGGTTACCAGACAGACTGTGTCAAAATGGGAGTTGGATCAGGCTGTACCTGAAATCAGTAAAATTGTGATGATGAGCCAGTTTTTTCATGTGACAACAGATTCCATACTGGTTGAGAATATCAGTACATTTGACAGTCCCGGTGAACAATTTGTATGCGGCGTGTATAAGTCAGGCTGTTGCGAAGTGGTTGAAACAGAAATGTTTGCCCTGGTATATTATTCTTCACATAATGATACGGTTTTGGGAACAAGGCTGTATGCAGAGTTTGGTGGACAGAAAAGACTGTATGCTGTTTGTGAATATAATAAGTCAGATAAATCCATAGGTTATGCATATATTGCCGGAGAACAGTCTAATGCGGTATGTGCTAATGATGAAGACTTAAAGAGTAAGTTGGAACAGGTTTATGATGAACAGCGTAAGAAGAACATGAAAAGGACAGAAATATTTTATGTAAACCACGGAACAGTTTCGATGCCTACGGTAAAAGATGCCGGAATAAAGAAATGTCTGATGGCATGGAGGATGTCGGATTCCATTAGAGCAACGGAAAAGTTTTTTCGTTTCACACTCTGCACGGGCAATACAGACTATAATTTTTCCATAGAACCGAGAGATACAAATATATATTGCGGTATATTTTACGATATTCCCTTTGATTTGGGAATGTTGGGCAGCAGGCAGTTCTTCCGTATACGGAATTATAAGGATAATTCCGAGCCGTGGTGTCAATTTTTCAGCAATTTGGGATATGAATGCTGTGTTGAAAATCTGGATATACCGACTGAGAAATGTGAGCTGGGTAAATGCATAAATACAAGCGATGGCATTCTTTGGGGAGTAAAGCGTTACACAGACAATCAAATTGTGCTGCAGGGGTGTGGGGATGACGAGTACACCTATAACAGGATTAATAATAGCAGGAAGGAAATATTTTACCTCCCGGATGATTCAGCTGTCAAAAGGCAGCCTCTATAGAAGCGCCTTTTGACAAATGAACTCATATAGCATATAGGCGATTACGCCACTGTAATCTAACGTTCTACTATATTAAAGTCCCACCCATTCAGGGTTATACTGTCTCCATCTTTTATATCCTTTTCCTGCATCAGCAAGACTCCGTCTTTTCCATGATAAGTAATTACTCTTTCATCATCTGAATAATTAAAGAAGTAAATAATCTCTTTACCGAAATCATTTATACCGCGCTTAATAATAATCGGGAATTGCTCCTGTATAAGCGGAATACCGGCTTCCTTACAGAGATAGAGAAGCAAGTCCTGTAGACTGGTGTGGTCAAAATAGCAACCCAAGTAAGCAGCGCAGCCCTTACCGTAGCGGTTATACGTAATAGCTGAATATTTACCCCAGTGAGGATGCTTATATGAAGCCAGAGTATCAGCAGTGGATGGCTGAAGCAGTTCCATCCAATAATGAACGGAGGGGGCTGCATTATCGGTTGCATCTTTTGTAGAAGGAACCACCTTAGATGTATTGATATTGGATATATTAGCATTACCGGACAAATCGGTAAATGTCAAATCTGTAAGCCCAACATTGACTGCATCAGTAAACTGGTCATATGTCATTCCAAACACATCTGTCAGTCCATGCGGTTGGTCATCATAGTATATTTTTAACATCTTGTCGGCAAATGCGGTTTTAAATGTGGAGATGAGGTGGCCTCCGTTTTCCACATAAGAGCGAAGAGCGTTGACAATGGTGTCAGAGACACTATACAGGGCGGGTGTAATAAGCAGTGAATACTGACTGAATAAGTCGGTATCAGTATCGCTTAAGATATCACATTCGATATTTAATCGGTATAATGCATCATATAGCCATCTGACGATATCGTTGTATTTAAGTTTCTCATGAATACCAAACCATTGCAGGGCTGTGAGAGCTTCATTGGAAAGCACCATAGCGACATGAGATTTCTTTTTCAGATTTTTCAGATGTTCTCCGTACTGTGCAAATTCTGCGCCAATCCGGCAGATTTCCCTGTATGTTTCGTTTTCCTTCAAGTTGTGGCTTAATATACCCTTCCAATAGGATTCAATCGCATTGTGGATAGAGTGCCAGTGCCAGTACATTACCGAATTGGAACCGGAAGCAATGTGGCTGAAAGCCTGTAACCTTAATTGACCGGGGTAGTTAAGCCAGCCGTGATTGCCCTGCGCCTCTGTTTCCAGTATCAGATAGTTATCCTTTTTGACAGAGCGGGCGATTGCACCTCCGATGGATATCTCCGTGCCTGTCAAATCCTGTGCGGAAGGGTGGTATATATCAAATCCTGCCACACTTAAAGGTTTAGCCGCTTCCCATTGATTGACCTCCGGCTGTAGTCCGAAAGAGAATCCGCGCCAATCATAGTCGAAGTTCTGCGTGATGAACTGGTCGGGGCGGGTATATTCTTTTACAATAGCACATTGCCATGCAAGAAAATCTGCAACAAGCTTTCGCTGGTATTTCTGGTATTCCGCGCCGAGGCTTCCGTTAATCGTACCTCTGATATCGGGAAAATCCTCCCATGCATTGATACGGTTGCTCCAATAATCCAGCCCCAGCGCATGATTGAGTGCATCTAAGTCATTATGAAAGATTTCTTTCATGTATTCTACAAATTTTGCCTGAGCATAAGAACTGCATGTGTCATAAGACTTTGTTTCATTATCAAGCTGAAAGCCGATTACATGCTTATATGGCATCACTTCCTCCATCAGCCTGCGGATGATGATTTCTGCATGTTTAAGATACATTGGATTGACAATATCCATATTTTGTCTGCGCCCGTAACGCTCCATGGTCCCATGAGTCTGAGTGATGACATCGGGATATTTGGCGGCAAGCCACGTAGGAATGGCATATGTAGGAGTTCCTACGATTACGTTAATGCCATGTTTTTCCGATGCCTGCAGCATACGGTGCAGATGCGTAAAGTCAAATATGCCTTCCTGCGGTTCCCATGTGCTCCATGTGGATTCGGCGATACGGATTACGTTGATATGCGCTTTTTCCATCATTTCCATGTCGGTTTCAATTCTGTCGTAGGGCAGGTATTCGTCGTAATATGCTGCTCCGAATAAAAGTTTGTTTGTTTTCATGTTGCCTCCTGATTGTCTATATTGTACAACGGCTGTCTTGAAAAACTCAGTTCCTTAGTTATCTAATACACCCCGGCATGAACATTTTCTATAAATTTCACCCCGCCAAATTGTATATTAAAACTATTGAAGTACAACAAATCCTCTGTTATTATATCATATAGTTATGCAATTGCGAAACATCTTACTAATCAGAATTAATGAAATACAATTAAACAATCAAATAAAAGGAGGGCAACATGGAGAACAGGTTTGTTGTAAACATCATTCATCGTCCGGAGATGGTTCCTGAATATGCCGAGAAGGTAACAGGACATGGAAAAGAAGAGGATATCGGCAGAAAGGCATTACTGACGGAATCGCTGGACATTTTTAAGACACAGCAGGGGATAGCTCATAAAAATGGGTTAAAGACTACTATTCAGATGACATATGCTTCCTTATTTAATGATGAAGCTGTAGAGCTGGCGAAAGCGGATCATGAGAAATACGGTGATGAAATCGCATTGACGCTGCTTGGTCTGCCGTGTAAAGAGTTTCGTGAAAAATATAAGACAAAGGACTTCTGTATATGGATGTTTTCCATGGAAGACAAGAAGTCCATAGTAGACGATGTATTTGGTAAGTTCAAAGAGCGTTTCGGTTTCTATCCGGAATCAACAGGTTCATATTATATGGATGCCGAGTTGATTAACTATATCAAAGAGAAATACCCGATGGTAAAATGTGCTGTTGCAACCTGCTGGGAAGAAGGCCCCAAGGCATATCATACCTGTAATAACTCATGGTACACATTTTTAGATGGAGGTCCGTGGGCTCCGTGGATTCCGAGTAAACAGAATGTCCATGCACCTGCGGCAAACGAAGAAGAGGACAGCGGAATAGTAGCTATTCCTCACTTGTCCCGCGATTTGCTTGCATGCTATGACGGTAACGGTTCCAATTTTGGCACGCATCCGCAGAATGTGCTGCGCAGCATGTGCTATGACAGCAAGACATGGGAATATCCATATCTGTATAACCTGATTGACCAGTATCGTGACCTTGCAAAATATAACAATGGATACGCTTATAATATGATGTTTGCAGGACCCGGCTGGATGAATAAGATGGGACGCTGGGAAGCGCCTTACGAACTTTTGCTCAAATCCTATGAGGATGGTATGGCATATTACGGACAGCTGAAAAAAGAAGGCAAGCTGGAAGATATGACTATGGCTGAGTTTGCGGATTATTACCGTGAGAAGAAAGCGCTTACAGAGCCTGAATGTGCGCTTTGGAGAGATATTCTATACGGTTCGGACAAGCAGCTCTTCTGGTACTGCGACCCGTTCATGAGAGCCTGTGTAAATATGGATCAGGGCGGCGCTATTGTTGATCTGCGGCCTTATGCAGCGAAACTTGAGTGGCCCGTGGGAATCGGAACCAAGCATGTATGGGATGCTTCTTATCCGTTCCTGATTCAGGAAAAATACAGGGCAGGATACTTTACACACTATGCAGGAGAAGGTACTGTCAGAAGCGCTAAGCTGACTTATAACGGTGAAGAAGTTGATTTATGTCTGTGCAGGACCAAGGCGCACTTCTCTCAAGAGGGTAAAACCAGAATCCTCACTCTTGACCCGGTAGATATAGAATTCTATGATTTGACGGTTAAGCTGCAGACAAAGTTGTATTTTGAAGAGGGTAGTTCAAACATCAAGATTGAAAGAAATATCCTTGAGATGAGCAATCCTGATGCGGAAGTGGAATTAAACGAGTACATGGTGGCATGTTATGGCACTACAGAATACTCGGAAGATATGAGCAATATCACATTAAGCTGTACTGACGGCGTAAACAGCAAAGAAATCAAGTATGCATACAAATGCCGTGAGGAGCAGATGGAAGGTGCAAAAGAGGTTGTTTCCGTTATTCCGGAGATTGCGACAAGAGTGTCATTAAGCTGTGAGAAGAAGGACGCAGTCGGCTATATAAGAGAAGGATATGCTTTCTCACCGATGTTCACATTAGGTTATACGACCAAGTTGAAAGATAAGGAGGTATTTGCAACATGGCTCAATCTGGCAAAGGCAAATTAAATTA
>CAMWWS010000186.1 GCA_947178085.1 uncultured Lachnospiraceae bacterium
TACGCCCGCTAAATCCTTATCATACTTAAATCCCCAGATATCATTAATCATATCCGCGCCTGCTGCAATACCTGCACGAGCAACCTTGCTTTTATATGTATCCAGAGAAATCGGAATATCAAATCTGCTTTTGACTGCCTCGATTACCGGAGCTACTCTTTCTATTTCTTCTTCATCAGAGATTATTGCATAACCCGGTCTGGTGGACTCTCCTCCGATATCCACTACATCCATACCGTCGCCTATCATCTCTTCCACATGATAAAGTGCGTCATCCAGCTTCACATACTTACCTCCGTCCGAAAAGGAATCCGGAGTCACATTCAGTATTCCCATGATGTAAGTATGCCCTTTCTTATTAAACTCTTTAACCCCAATCTTCATTTCAATTCTTCCTCCTAAATATCTTTTTCATTTTTATTTTCATGGTTTCAACATTCTGAAGAAATCATCCTGCAATTTTGTATTTTCTTCAAAACATCCTCTTTTTGCAATAGTTACCGTAGAACTTCCCTCTTTTTTTACTCCACGCATAGTCATACACATATGTTCCGCCTCAAGCATGACCATGACCCCCTGAGGCGCCAGATGCTCCATCAATGCATCTGCAATCTGTGCCGTCATCTGTTCCTGAATCTGCGGCCTTCTGGCATATGTCTCTATAGTCCGTGCCAGCTTGCTTAAACCCACCACCCTTCCGTTTGGCATATAAGCAATATGCGCTTTCCCGTAAAAAGGAAGCAGATGATGCTCACATACGGAATAAAATGTGATATCTTTCTCCATCACTATTTCGTTATTCTCTATAGGAAACGTTTTCATCAAATGTTCTGCCGCATTTTCTCCGATTCCTGCGAAAATCTCCCTGCACATGCGCGCTACCCTGTCAGGCGTTTCCATAAGTCCTTCTCTGGCGGTGTCTTCTCCGATTCCCTCTAAAAATAATTTGACCGCCTGCTTAATTTTATTCTGATCTACCATGAGAATCTCCTCTGAGAGCATCCCTGTGCTCTACAATATGAATAAGCTCACCCAGAAAAGAAAGTGAACCAAATGCAATAATCACTGTATTATTATCTTTTCCTGTAAGCAGATATGCCATTTCCACCGCTTCCATCAGGCTGTCCGCCACCGTCACGCTGTCATGATACTCTTTTACCTCACGTGCCAGCTCATATCCGTCAAGCGCCCTTGCATTATGCGGCGGTTTCACTGTAATAATGTGCTGTGCCAGTTCATATGTTGACTGAATGATCTTATCATATTCTTTATCTGCTAATACTCCCATTATATATATAATTCTTTTATTTGTAAAATAGAGCCTTATTGACTGTGCCAATCTCATTGCAGCATCTTCATTATGAGCGCCGTCTATAATAAAGAGCGGCTTTTTCCCGATAATGCTGAACCGTCCGAGCCACGTCGTCTGCATAAGTCCGGCTCTTAACTGCTCTTCCGTTACCTTAAAGCCTTCGCTGCACAGAGCCTTAATGACCTCCACCGCCAGAACCGCATTATCTATCTGAAACTGTCCTGACATTGTTATTTCAAGTTTTTTATACTCTTCATATGAAAAATGCTGCTTTCCAAGACCATACTTTATATGTGCCGCCTTACCGGAGTCCGCAATTGTCAGACTACAGCCGTGTTCTCTTGCCGCATTGGCAATGACCTGCATAACCTCTTCTTTCTGCCTGCACGTCACTACGTGGCAATTATCCTTGACAATCCCCGCCTTCTGCTTTGCAATCTTTTCTAAAGAATCTCCAAGAACCGCCATATGGTCCATGCTGATTGAAGCAAATACCGCGCATACGGTCGTATTTATGATGTTGGTTGCATCCAGACTTCCTCCAAGCCCGGTTTCCAATACAACGATATCACATTTTTTATCAGAAAAATACAAAAATGCTATAGCTGTTTCTATTTCAAATGGAGTCGGGTGCGTAAGCCCCTCCGACTCCATCTGCTCCGCTATTTCTTTAATTCGTTCCAGATATCTGCATAACTCTGTTTTTGCAATCGGTCTGCCGCCTATCTGAAATCGTTCCCTATAATCCAATATCGTTGGAGAAATATATCTTCCGACTTTATAGCCCGCCGTCTGAAGCACAGTAGAAACATAAGCAAGCACAGAGCCTTTTCCGTTCGTTCCTGCAATATGTACGAATCTAAGCCCTTCCTGCGGATTGCCCAGACGTTCACAAAGTCTCTGCATATTCTGCAGTCCCGGCACGCTGCCAAAGCGCTGTAAATATTCCACATACTCCATTGCTTCCCTATAGTTCATCTGTGTTCTCCCATAATAAACGTATATTCTGCCAATTTCAGGATAAACTAATACCATGAAAAATTTTATTCACAACTTTCTTCACTGCGGGCTGCTTGGCTGGTGTCTGGAAATCCTTTTTACGGCTTTCCATTCTTTCCGAAGAAGGGACTTAAGATTATCCGGTATTACTTCTGTCTGGATGTTTCCCATATACGGAATGGCTGCTTTTTTAGCTCCCGTCAGCCGCCTATTGAAGGGCAGAAATTTCATATTCCGCGGTTTAGTTTATTCCGGCATTATATTCTTATGTGAATATGTGTCAGGCACCATGCTGCGTAAAAGGGGACTGTGTCCATGGAACTATGAACGCTCCAGATGGAATCTTGGCAAAGTCATACGCCTGGACTACACACCCTGCTGGTTTATCTCCGGTCTTCTTTTTGAGCGGCTTCTATTGGAAAGCGATACCATTAATCGACATCATCCAGATCAATAGCCCCCGAACCGATATCCAGTGTATTTAAAGTACGGCGTTTTCTCCTCGCCTCTTCGGATTCTTTTAATATATAATCTTTAATTTCTTTAGCATGCTTAATATGTTCTATCAAAAGTTTAGGATGCGTGGTATCTCCTGTATAACACACGATTGTACCAAGCCCGCAGAGCCTTTCCATCAGACTTGTCTCCAACTCCACATCCTGTACCTTATACATATAACAGTCATTTTCACGTGTGCGAAGCAGACCGGCGTTAATCGTAATCACATCTTCACCAATCGTATACTTGGTGAAAGTAAATGGAAGTCCTAAAAACAGCCATCTTTTTCTTTCCTGGTATTCCATAATAATACTCATACTCCTTTCAATTCTGTCTTATTCTAATATAACATATATTGAAAGATTCTACAACTTTCTGATAAGGTGAGATTTTGTAATATATAAAAAATTTCTCCGATTTACATTGAAACCTGTTTCCCTTTGTGGTATGATAGGATTTAACAACCTGAACTACAAAATGTTGTAAGTATTATCAAACAGGGCACAAGAACAAGGAGGTATCCCATGACAGCAAAAGAATGCATCAAAGGGCGCAGAAGCATACGCCGATTCAAATCCGATAAGATTGAGCACGAGCTGCTTGCTGAAATCATTGAAACAGCATCCTATGCTCCAAGCTGGAAGAACACACAGATTACCCGTTATGTTGCAGTATAAGGCTCTCTGAAAGATAAAATTGCCAAAGAAGGAACCACTCCGTTTCCCGGAAATGGACAGATTATCGAAAATGCACCAATGCTGATTGCTGTTACCGTCATAAAAAACAGATGCGGATATGAGCGGGACGGCTCTTTTACAACTCCACGTCGGGATACATGGCAAATGTTCGATGCAGGTGTAGCTTCACAAACATTCTGTCTGGCTGCATATGAAAAAGGTATCGGTTCCGTAATCATGGGCATATTTGATCAGAAAAAAATCGAAGAGCTTCTTGAATTACCGGAAGACCGTGAACTTGTCGCTTTGATTCCTATCGGTTATCCCGCTGAAGAACCTGTTGCACCTAAGCGGAAAGCGGTAGATGATTTATTGTCATTTAAATTATAGCATTTCAAATAGAAGAGATATTCTCTCTTCTATTTTTTTGAGCAAAAAGAAAGGAGCAATATTGCTAATGAGACACTTAATGAATCCTCTTGACTTTACAGTGGAGGAACTGGATTCCCTTTTTGATCTGGCTAATGATATCGAAAAGAACCCCTCCAAATATTCACATGCCTGCGAAGGAAAAAAGCTTGCTACTTGTTTCTATGAGCCAAGTACCCGCACAAGGCTCAGTTTTGAAGCGGCTATGTTAAATCTGGGCGGACAGGTTATAGGTTTTTCGGACGCCGGTTCTTCTTCAGCTTCAAAAGGCGAAAGCGTTTCCGATACCATCCGGGTCATCTCCTGCTTCGCCGATATCTGTGCCATGCGGCATCCCAAAGAAGGAGCTCCTATGGTAGCCGCAAGCAGGTCAGGAATTCCGGTTATCAACGCAGGTGACGGAGGCCACCAGCATCCAACACAGACTTTGACAGATTTACTTACAATCCGTTCACTGAAAGGAAGACTCGGACACTTTACCGTCGGTTTATGCGGAGATTTGAAGTTCGGCAGAACCGTGCATTCTTTAATAAACGCATTAGTGCGTTATCCCGATATTCACTTTATTTTCATATCGCCGCCGGAACTGAAGGTTCCTGATTACATTACGGATATGCTTAAAGAGACGGGAATTTCATATGAAGAAGTAATCCGTTTGGAAGAATGTATGCCGAAACTTGATTTGCTTTATATGACACGCGTTCAAAGAGAACGCTTCTTCAATGAAGAGGATTACGTCAGATTGAAAGATTTCTATATCTTAAACAAAGCAAAAATGTCCCTTGCCAAAGATGACATGCTGGTACTGCATCCTCTTCCCCGCGTCAATGAAATATCCGTAGAAGTGGACGACGACCCAAGAGCAGTTTATTTTCAACAGGTTCAGTACGGGGTTTATGTAAGGATGGCGTTGATACTGACATTACTGGAAATCAGAGTATAATTAAAAAGGAGAATAAAAATGTTAAATGTAGGAAAAATTGAGGAAGGGTTTGTCCTTGACCACATTGAGGCAGGAAAGAGTCTGTCAATATATCATCATCTGCAGTTGGATAAACTGGATTGTACGGTTGCAATTATCAAAAATGCACGCAGCAATAAGATGGGAAAAAAGGATATACTGAAAGTAGAGTGTGATATCAATACACTGAATCTTGATGTCCTTGCTTTCATAGACCATAATATCACAGTAAATGTCATCAAGGACGGTGAAATTGTCGATAAAAAGGAGCTTGTGCTTCCCAAGGAAATAAAGAATATAATTAAATGTAAAAATCCAAGGTGCATCACATCAATCGAACAGGAACTTCCTCATATCTTCATTCTTGCTGATGAAAAAGACGAGATTTACCGGTGTAAATACTGTGAAGAAAAGTATGGGGAGAGGCTGTAAGGATTTTCGTAAGAATAATAGTTATTTATGTTATGTAAACCTCCAAACCAATGTCTAAAATGCATGGTTTGGAGGTTTATGAATCTCCATCATCTACCCTGCAAATTTCTTCAAATCTACCTGATATATATTTTATATTTATAGTACTTTTTATTTACGATGCGACCACATTCATTCTGATAAAACTGGCATACATTCAAATACGTACAATTTCCTATTTAACTGAGTAGGTGCTTTTTCCCTAAAAGTATAGACTTCTCCTAACACATCTCATGCTCTTATTTAACTTCCACACCGAAATAGGACGGCACTTTTAACGTCTAATTCAAACACATCCCATGTTCTTATTTAACGAATAACGCTGTTTCAGACTGCGCCATCGCGCTCCCATTCAAACACATCCCATGTTCTTATTTAACAAAGTCGGCGACAATGTTGTAGATAAACTTGGACTATTCAAACACATCCCATGTTCTTATTTAACAACGTCACCAGTAGACATTAGACCTGACTAATATACACATCTCCGAGCCCACGG
>CAMWWS010000187.1 GCA_947178085.1 uncultured Lachnospiraceae bacterium
GGAAACATAGTCTGTGATGTGGGATGCGATCATGGTTTTGTACCGATTTATCTTATCAGACAGGGAATCAGTCCGAAAGTAATAGCAATGGATGTAAACGAGGGACCCCTTAAACGCGCGAGGGAGCATATTGATGAATATGGGGTGGAGGAATACATAGAGACCAGACTTTCGGATGGTCTGCATTCGTTTAGGGAGGGGGAAGCGGATTCTCTCATATGTGCCGGAATGGGCGGCAGGCTTTTGATGCGTATTTTGCAGGAAGATGACGTAAAGACCGCATCATTTAAGGAATTGATCTTGCAGCCACAGTCTGAATTGGAGCAGTTTCGTTGTTTCTTGCGCAATCAGGGATATATGATAGTGGATGAGAATATCATAGAGGAGGATGGAAAATTCTATCCGATGATGAAGGCTGTTAAGGGAGAAAAAGAGAGACTGAATGAACTGCTTTGGTGGCAGCAGATGGAAGACAGATATGGAGCTGTGCTGCTGCAAAAGAAATCCATTGTACTGCACCGCTATTTAGAGAAGGAGAAACAAACCTATGAGGAGATTCTAAAGAAACTGAATGGGCATGTAGCCGATGAGGATAAAAAGAATAGCAGATATGAAGAAATACAAAAGAAATTGCGGGATTGCGTGTGTGTTATGGAATATATGAAAGACGGCAGATGTATGCTGTGAGGTAATATTACGTAATTTATGCGAATAAATCCAAGACTTATCGGGAGGATAATATGGTAAGAATCAAGATTAACGGTGAAGAGAAGTTATATGAAGAGGGCATTAAGTATGAAATAATAGCCAAGGAGTATCAGAGCTTATATAAGGATTCCATTGCGCTGGTAATTGTTAATGGGAAGATTCGGGAATTGATGAAGAGGGTTGACAGGGATTGTGAACTTAGCTTTGCCACGTATGGGGATTCTATCGGACATAAGACCTATGTGCGTTCCGCTATAATGCTGCTTATGAAAGCTATTGCCGATGTAGCGGGTGTTGATGCAGCAGCAGCAACGAAAGTTGAGTTTGCTATTGGTGCGGGATATTACTGCCGGTTTAGGAATGGCATTTCTCTGGATGATACACAGATTGAGCAGGTAAAGAAAAGGATGGGCGAACTGGTAGATGCGGATATTCCGGTTACCAAAAAGTCTTATCAGGCAGAGGAAGCCGTAAAATTGTTTGAAAAATACGGCATGTCAGATAAGGTGAAGCTCTTCCGTTATCGGAGAAGTTCTACGATTAATGTGTATTGCCTGGGAGATTATTTTGATTATTATTATGGGTATATGCTGCCAAGCACAGGATACATCAAGCGCTTTGACCTGCTAAGCTATGAAGGCGGTATGATTCTGTTGCTGCCTGAGCAGACTTCACCTAATGAACTTCCCAAGTTTGAACCCAGAAATAAATTGTTCCAGACGCTTCTACAGTCATGCAGATGGGGCGAACAGATAGGAATAGATACTGTAGGAGATTTGAATGACCAAATCTGTCAGGATAATATTGCGGATATGATTCTGGTGCAGGAAGCGCTTCAAGAGAGAAGAATAGGCGAAATCGCCAGAGATATTGCAAGGCGTGACGGAGTTAAATTTGTAATGATAGCGGGACCTTCGTCTTCCGGAAAGACTACGTTTTCACACCGCTTGTCAATACAGCTTCGCACATATGGTTTACAGCCTCATCCGATTGGTCTGGATAATTACTATCGGAATCATGGAGATACGCCATTAGATGAAGACGGTAATCCTGATTTTGAATGTCTGGAAGCTTTGGATGTGGAGCAGTTCAACAAAGATATGGGAAGACTGCTGGCGGGAGAGAGCGTGGAACTTCCGACATTTAACTTCAAAACCGGAAGAAGAGAGTATAACGGTAAAATAATGAAACTTGGCGAAGGTGATATTCTGGTAATTGAAGGTATTCACGGACTGAATGAGAAAATGTCATATTCGCTTCCGGCGGAAAGTAAGTACAAAATATATATCAGTGCGCTGACTTCGTTGAATATAGATGAGCATAACAGGATTCCGACTACGGACGGCAGACTGCTGCGGCGTATGGTCAGGGATGCCAGAACAAGGGGAGCAAGCGCAAAAAGAACCATAGATATGTGGGCGTCCGTAAGACGCGGAGAGGAAAAATATATTTTCCCATATCAGGAACAGGCGGATGCTATGTTCAACTCAGCGCTTATCTATGAGCTTGCAGTATTGAAACAGTATGCAGAGCCGCTTCTGTTCAGTATTAAAAAGGGCGAGCCGGAATATCACGAAGCAAAGCGTCTGCTTAAATTCCTGGAATATTTTCTGGGCGTCAGCAGCGAGAACCTTCCAACCAATTCACTGTGCAGGGAGTTTGTAGGAGGAAGCTGCTTCGAAGTATAGGGAATATGTGAAATAATGATGTGAGGTAATTATGTCAACTAGCGTATAAATAAATATGCTACCTATTATGGAAATTATTAAGTGAACTAAGTAGAATAAATGATCGCGCCTGCCGCAGGGCAGGTGAGGAAAGTCCGGGCTTCACAGGGCAGGATGCCGGATAACGTCCGGTGGAGGCGACTCCAAGGATAGTGCAACAGAAAATAAACCGCCGTAGTTTATATTTCATAGCGTACGTATGAAGTATAAACTGCGGTAAGGGTGGAATGGCAGTGTAAGAGACTACCGCTTCCATGGTAACATAGAAGGCTGTGTAAACCCCATCCGAAGCAAGACCAGATAGAGAGCTATAGGTCTGCCCGGCCTGCTCTCAGGTGGGTCGCTGGAGGTTGTCGGCAACGACAATCCAAGATAGATGATCATTCACGACATAACCCGGCTTATCGTTCTGCTTAGTTTGCATCAATAATAACTTCTATTGTATATGTTTTGATTTTAGTATAGATACAAAGGCTGAAACTTGCATGTATCTGCTTATTTTGCAGATACTAATTAACGAAAAAAGGAATTAGGGTAGATGTCATTTAATTCAATTAATTTCTTAGTATTTTTTCCCGTTATAGTTTTTTTATATTTTTTGTTACCTAAAAAAATAAGGATGTATTGGCTTCTTGTTGCTAGTTATTATTTCTACATGTCATGGGATGCAAGGTTTGGGCTGTTAATTTTATTTTCTACGGTTATCACTTATATTTGTGGATTATTATTAAATAAAGTAAAACGAAGTTTTTGTGGTAAACACCAAAAAGCTTTAAAATTAATAGTGCTATTTTCAAGTTTGTTTATCAACTTAGGACTTTTATTTTATTTTAAATATACTAATTTTGCTGTAAACAATATAATTAAAGTTTTACACAAAATCGGTATGGATATACAGTATCCTGAATTTGATATTGTGCTACCTGTAGGAATATCATTTTTCATTTTCCAAGCGATTGGATATACGGTTGATGTATATAGAGATGAAATTCAGGCAGAAAAGAATCCATTTAGGTATGCTTTGTTTATTTCTTTTTTTCCTCAACTGGTGGCTGGTCCTATAGAACGTTCAAAGAACCTATTGCCTCAGATGAGGAATCCTTCAGAATTTGATGTTGATAATGCAAAATATGGATTGCTTACTATGGCATATGGCTTATTTATGAAAATAGTTGTGGCTGATAATATTTCGGTTATTATTGATCCGATTTTTGGTTCTCCGGATAATTATTCTGGAATGATGCTGCTTTTTGCAACTATTATGTTTGCTTTTCAGATATATTGTGATTTTAATGGTTATACACAGATTGCAATTGGCTCGGCAAAAGTTCTGGGTTTTAAATTGAATCAAAATTTTGATTCTCCATACATGGGGAGTTCAGTTAAAGATTTTTGGAGAAGATGGCATATTTCCTTGACATCATGGTTCAGAGATTATTTATATATTCCTTTGGGTGGAAGCAGAAAAGGAAAGTTTCGAAAACAAATTAATACCATGCTGGTTTTCTTGTGCTCTGGTCTTTGGCATGGTGCTGGATGGCATTATGTTGCTTGGGGGGCGCTTAATGGTCTTTTTAGTGTTTTCGAAGATTTAATTAAGCCGATTAAAGAAAAAATTGATAAGCATTTATCTATTGATAAAGAGAAATGGATGTATAAAGTATTTCAAAGAATTATTACATTTATCCTTATCGATTTTACATGGTTATTCTTTAGAGCACCTGAGCTTACGACAGCTTTACATATACTGAAGAAAATAGTAAGTGATTGTAGATTGGCATGGCTTATTAATTTTGAATTTGTATCTGCATTTGAAAGTGATTATGTACTGATGACGGTTATTATTCCGCTTTTTATCGTAATAGCATTGGATGTAATAAAGTATTATGGAAAGGATATAAAGGCGGCTATATTCAGTCAGCAAATTGTATTCAGGTGGGTAATATATACAGCAATTATGTTTGCAATACTATATTGGGGGCTTTATGGAACAGAGTATGAACAAACGCAGTTTATCTACTTCCAATTTTAATAAGAATATCATTTTCATAATCAAATTAGTTGTTGCTTTTATGTTGCTGATAGGGTATGTTTACCATGTACTGCCACAATATGAGCAAGGATATAATGCATCATTAATTGATAAAGTCAATAGACTAGAGTCGTTTGATGAACCAAAGATTGTATTATTAGGAGATTCCAATTTGACATTTGGAATAAATTCAGAGATGCTTGAAGACGCAATCGGAATGCCAGTTGTAAATATGGGATTTCATGGCGGTAACGGAAATGCATTCCATGAGGAAATGGCAAAATATAATGTTACAGCAGGTGATATTTATGTATTGTGTCATAGTAATTATTATGATGAAAATTTGATTATAGATACGATGAATGCATGGTCTACTATAGAGAACCATATTCATTTGTGGAAAATATTGAGGACAGATGATGTAAAAACAATGTTAAGCTCTTTTCCTGTTTACTTGAAGAAGAGTTTAATTTTGTACTCATCAGGAAAAGGAAATCAAGATCCGGGTGGCATATATTCAAGGAGTGCATTTAATGAGTATGGTGATGTGGCTGTATTAAGGGAGGGGTGTCAATATTCCTTTGAAGGAGGAGTTGGCGTAGCAGGGATAGGTGATATCACAATAAGGAGAATAAATGAGCTAAATGAATACCTTACGGAGAGAGGAGCATCTCTTGTTGTTGCAGGATATTCAATTGGAAACGGAAGATTAACAGCAGATGCTTTTGAATTTATAAGCTTTCAAGAGCAATTGGCAGAAAAATTAGATTGTCCAGTAATCAGTAATTATGTTGACTATATGCTTAGTTATAATTATTTTTTTGATACAAAATTTCATTTAAATTCGGAAGGCGCAGAGTTGCGAACCATACAGTTGATATCGGATTTGAAAAGATGGCAGGAAACAGGAACCGATGCAAATATAAATAGTGATGAATATACAGATATAGTTGCTGATGCAAATCTGTCCCACATTGATGTTTTTAATGATTATATAAGTGTATTAGAGGATGCCAAGGATAGATATACAATTATTATTTCAGCTGTAGATGACGTTTCTTCTTCGTTAGATGCAGGTATTTTAGATGAATTAAATGAATTGGGATTATCTGTTGACTGGACGAATGGATGCAGAAATAGTTATGTGGCTGTTGTTGAGCTGGGAACGGTAGTGTATGAGAAGCATGAATTTGATAAGATTGAAGTCTCTGGTGAATTTGATGACGGAAGAATGACTTACGCAATCACAAGCGGTGGGTGGGATGAAGGTTGTTGTAGTTCAATAGTTTTAAATGGACAAGAATATTCTGAAAATGTTAGAGGGTTAAATTTTGTAGTATATAGTAATGAAACACATAGAATATTGG
>CAMWWS010000188.1 GCA_947178085.1 uncultured Lachnospiraceae bacterium
TAATGTGCAAAAGATTGGAAAAGCCGCTTCCAAAATCGTCGATGGCAATTTTGGCTCCATGTTCGTGAATGCTATCGGCAAACTGCTCAATGTATTGATAGTCCGTTACCTCTTCGCTTTCCACCAGTTCAAATACAAAATTCTCCGGATAGTCCGCCAACTTTAAGTAGCGGAAAATCATTTCAATCATATCTTCATCATAGATATCCTGTACATTAAGGTTAATGGTTATCTTAACATCCTTATGGAGAAACATACTCATTACTTTTTGTACCATAATAACCGACAGAGCCCCATAAAGATCATATTCCTTAGCGATGGGAAGGAACTGACCCGGATAATACAGATTTCCCTGGGTATCCTTTATACGGATTAAGGCCTCGTACATTTCTATTTGACCCTTGCGGTTGTCATAAATTCCCTGAAAATAAGGTACGATTTCATCCTGGGCAAGAGCTTCTCTTACAACCTGAAGAATGCGAATATCTTCCTTTATATCCGTAACTTCTTCCTGAAGCTGATTGTATATGACAAAGGAATTTTTATTCTTTGCCCCATATTGCAGGGCTGTGTCTGCTTTCTGAAGGGCATCCTCTTCATACAATACTATTGCGCATTCATAGGAAAGCATAAAGTCCCTGCATACGATTCCGTTTAAGAAATCATAGGCTGTCTTTATACATTCTACAAATTCCCCATCATCTTTCAGAGATTCTTCTGCTGCGATTAAAAGCCCGTTTTCACCGTAACTGTAGAAATGCAGGGCATCAATCCAGGCGTTCTCATTCTCTGTCAGATGTTTTTTTAAACTTTCATAAATGGTTTTTAATTCTGACCAGAAAGCCTCCTGTCCCAGAAAGAGACGGATCATCTTTTCGTTTTTCAGAGAAAATACCGCCAGCTTATCCAAATGGAGACTGTCCTTGTCGTAAATATATTTTGCCTGATTATCCAGACCTAACACTGCCTGATAGAACATCGCCTGCTTCATCTTATCCCTTTGTAAGCTGAGCTGTTCGGTCAGCTGTTTGTTTCCCGTCATCAGAAGATAATTGATAATCTGCATATTTTCATGCTGAAGGCCGGAAACATTCTTTAATCCCTTTTCCTTCAAAATAAGGCGGGCATTTTCATTTTCCGATAAACCCGCAACCATAAAGGTAGCATTGCCATATAAATTTTTCCCCTTTAAATTGCCGATTTCTCCTGCCATCATGGCGCCGCTGATATTGGTTGTATAAAATTGCCCTATTTCCCATGCGGCACAATTATGAAGCATCCACATACGGGAGAGACAGTCGTAAGCGAACAGTGTTTCTACAGGCGTCTCTTTCAATTCTTCATATGTGCTGCTCAACTGATCTACAATTCTCTGGGGTGCAAAATATCCCAGACCAAATTTCATGCCGGTGGATATTTCACTAAAAAGATTTATTCTGTCCCTATTCTCTGATTTCCATGGATCGGGCAGCGTAGAGGCCGGCTCATAAACTATATTATAGGCAGTCTGTGTCTCATCCAGTACAAGGGGAAATATGCCCGCAAGAGTTGGATCCTTTTCCAGTTCTTCCTTGCCCAGCATTTCCTGATACCATTTGGCCGCATCCGTATTTTCTATTTCATCTACAAAGTGGTCGTGAACCTTTGTTACCTCATAGCTTCTTCCCACGCTCTCCGCACCGCAGATGACATTTTCATATATGGAAAGTTTTGGTGATACCAGCATAACCGCCGCCATTTTATTAACAGAAGCCTCTGTCTGTCCTAAAACATATGCTTTTTCCCCCGCTTCACTTAGAGTACCGTCCGCCACGTAAGCAACGCCGCCTATCATGTTTAAACCTTCATTTAACCGGTCCATATGCTCTACAAATTTTGCCGTTTTATAATAAGACAAGGGAAAAAAGGTTAACATCAGCCCTTTGTCGCCCTTTACAAGCGAATTGGATACTTCCATACTCAGAGCCTCGCCGTCTTTTTCTGTTCCGTTTTCGTTCTCGCAGCTAAACATTCCGATTCGAATTTTACACTGCTCAAATACTGTAAGGGAAATAAGGCACACTCCCTGTAAAATTTTTCCTTCGCATATTACATGGGATGTGCTGCACCCGATCATTACAGCATTCGGTAAGAGTTCTTTTAATTTAACAGCCAGTTCTTCCATCATTTCAGCAGTGTGTATATTGCTGTGAATACGTAATAATACCTGTTTGTTTCTGTCCAATATAATTCCATTCAAAAAATCATTGAAATTATCCAGTGTATCAAATAAGTGATTATAAGTTTTCATACCGTTCGCCCCATATTCAAGATGTATTGTTGAAACCTCTGTTCATTTTATCAGTTAAAGAGACAAAATTCAACTGAAGAAAAATAAGTATAATATTAAGATGCAATCCACATAATAAAGGATAAAAACGGTATGGAGGATTACATGAGCAATCACCTGATAAATGAAACAAGCCCCTATCTGCTTCAGCACGTGGATAATCCCGTGAACTGGTATCCATGGTGCGAGGAAGCCTTTGAAAAGGCGAAGAGAGAAGATAAACCGATTTTTTTGAGTATTGGATACAGTACATGCCACTGGTGCCATGTCATGACCCATGAGAGCTTTGAAGACATGTCAACGGCGGAGATTCTCAACAAACATTTTATTTCTGTCAAGGTGGATCGGGAGGAACGTCCCGACATTGACAGCGTGTATATGGCGGTGTGCCAGACCATCACCGGCAGCGGCGGCTGGCCTATGAGCATCTTCATGACATGGGATAAAAAACCTTTTTTGGCAGGCACCTATTTTCCTGTGTATGCAGAGCACGGTATACCGGGTTTTTCTGATTTGCTGCGCGGGGTAGCAAATCTGTGGAGTAACGATCGTGACGAACTTTTGCATTCCGCAGACGAGGTAATCGCACACCTGAAACGACCGGAATTCAATTATGGAAATGCAGACAGTGAGAATCTCTGTGCGCAGGCGGTTCAGCTGTTTTCAGGAAGCTTCGATAACATACACGGCGGCTTCGGGGACGCTCCTAAATTTCCAATACCCCATAATTTATTATTTCTGCTGCTCTATGCAGCGCAAAATGAGGCTCCGGATGTTTTGAAAATAGTGGAAAAAACACTCACTCAGATGCGCAAGGGAGGCATTTATGACCATGTTGGCTACGGATTTTCCAGATACTCCACGGACAGATATTTTCTTGTGCCACACTTTGAAAAAATGCTGTATGACAATGCTCTGCTGATCATCGCATATGCGTCGGCTTATGCAGTGACTAAAAATCAGCTTTATCTGGATACTGCGGAAAAGACGGCACAGTATGTGCTCCGGGAAATGACCGCTTCCGATGGCGGTTTTTACAGTGCGCAGGATGCGGACATCGAGGGCGTTGAGGGGAAATACTATACCTTCACATTCGCTGAGATAATGGAAGTTCTGGGGAAAGAAAAGGGGGAGCAGTTTTCCAGAATTTTTGATATTACATTGGGCGGTAATTTTGAGGGCTTTAATATTCCCAATCTTTTAAAGAGCAATGATCTGTATGCGGATTTTGAGGATGAGATACAAAAACTGTACGACTACCGCAAAAAACGCTTCACACTGCACATTGACGATAAAATCCTGACATCCTGGAATGCCTTGATGATTGCAGCGCTATCCGTACTTTACAGAGTGTCGCAGAACAAAACATATCTATTGGCGGCAGTCAATGCACAAATATTTCTGGAAGAGAAAGTAAGCAGGGGGCTATGTCTTTTTGCAAGTTGGAGAGAGGGAAAAGCATCGGAAAAAGGCTTTTTGGATGACTATGCCTTTTATATCGCAGCATTGACAGAATTATATCACTCTACTCTGAACAAAGAATATCTGGAAAAGGCAGAGCGGTTCTGTAAAGAAGCGGTAGGTCGGTTTGCTGATGATATAAACGGTGGGTTTTATCTTGCGGACGGGGACAGCGCGGAGCTTTTTATGAATCCCAAGGAAATTTATGACGGTGCCGTTCCCAGCGGCAATGGGGTCATGACCTACAATTTTGTAAGGCTGTATCAGTTGACCGAAAAAGAGGAGTACAGACAGCTTGCCCAAAAGCAGATCAGTTATATGACGGGTCGGGCGAAGGAATCTTTGACAGGGCACGGCATGTTTCTGTTTGCCAAGCTTCTTTATGATAATCCACCGGCGAATATTATTATTGCCTTAAAGGACCGATCGGAGTTGGAGAAGATTAAGGAGCAGCTTCCGTTTCTGGCGAATGTGACCGTGGTTTCTGAGAGTGGGGAGTATCCGCTGGTCAATGACAGGACTACTTTTTATGTCTGTAGGGGACATGTCTGTTTGGAGCCTGCCAATACACTTTCCTTATAATATTTCTGTGACGTTTCCACTGGAATTTAACTCGTCACATGGCAATGTGCCATGTGGCGTGAAAAATGTTTTACACAATCAAATGCTTTTGTGGTATAATAAGCTCAGGCTCAGCAGCTAGCGAAAACACAAGCGTTGCTTGTGTTACAAGAATTACTTCGTAATTCTTATTGGAATGATATACTTTTATCGCTTCTGTGGCTATGATATAATAAGCTCAGGCTCGGCAGCCTAAGTGACAATGATATACAAACCGTTTATGAGGAAATGCAAATGGAAAAAATCTGGGAATTTTTTGAGAATATGAATGAACTGGTCTACGTCTCGGACGTAGATACATATGAATTTATTTATATGAATAAAAGGGCGCTTTCTATCTGCGGACTTACATCCTTAGAAGAAACGAAAGGAAAAAAGTGCTATGAAGTACTGCAGAATACCTCGATACCCTGTGAGATTTGCAATAATAAAGAGCTTGTTCCGGGACAGTTCAAAGAGTGGCGCTATTACAATCCCGTTTATAACAGGCATTCGCTGGTGAAAGACACTTTGATAGAGATGGATGGCAGAAGGCTGCGCATAGAGATTGCCGTTGATATCAGCGCGGATACGAAACAAAACGAGCTCATTCATGATTATCAGAACAGGGAGGCACTGATAAACGAAGCGCTGAGAACTGCTTTGCAGGCCTCCGACCCGCATGTTTCTATTAAGATTGCGATAGAATATATGGGAAAGGCATTGGGTTGTGAGAGAGTTTATATTTTTGAGAAAAATGCGGATGGCAACGACGATAATACTTACGAGTGGGTTGCAAGCGGCATAAGTCCGGAGAAGGATAGCTTGCAGAATCTTCCCCCGGAAGTCTGTGAGGGCTGGTATCGCATCTTTGCAGAGGACAGATCTGTAACAATCAGGGATATCGAAGATATCAGGACAACTAATCCGCTTCAGTATGAAATATTGAAAAGGCAGAACATTCATTCCGTATCGATGGTGCCGCTATATGAAGACGGAAGGGTGATCGGGTTTTATGGCGTGGATAATCCGCCGGTAGAAGCCTTGGGCTATACTTCCAATATGTTGCAGATTATGGGCCACTTTATAGAATGTATGTTCAAAAAGAGGAATTTGGTCAGGAGCCTGCAGCATATGTCATATCTTGATCAGCTGACACAGTTCGGAAACCGTTACGCCATGACGAAGTATATGGAGAATATGCGCTCCGATGAAAGTGTAGGAATCGTCTACGGCGATATCACCGGATTGAAAAGGGTGAACGATGCAGAAGGGCATGCGGCGGGAGACCGTCTGATTCTTTCCGCCTGCGAGTGTATGAAGGCGGCTTTTGGAGACGGCCATGAACTGTTCCGTATCGGAGGAGATGAACTCCTGGCTGTCTGTGCGGGTATCGAAGAGTCGGAATTTCAGGAGAGAGCAGCGAAATTAAAAACAATCATG
>CAMWWS010000189.1 GCA_947178085.1 uncultured Lachnospiraceae bacterium
CAGCTCCTGAACTTTTGCCATATCAGGTTCGTCCGGTAAATCCGTATTCTCTGCCGCGTAATGCAGTTTCTTTTCAAAATCCGACAGCATATCGTAAAAACTCTCGTGGAATGTGCCGTCTTCTTTCTGATATTTTCCAAAACGGATATCCATAAGAAGAGCATGCTCTTTCTCTCTGTAGGTATTTATCTCGCCTTTTTCCAGAATATCCAATGCCATCATAAAAAGCCTTATCAGATGCATCGCATGCTTATTCAGATGCAAATCATCCTTCTTCTTATTGCGCTTCCCGATTTTCTCATAATCGCGGACAACATTCGCCATCGAATTCCACATGCCGCAATAATCCCGTAACGGATAATGTGTCATGTTGGCATTCACGAATATTTCGGTTTCCAGTTCCGGATTCACTGCCTTATCAATAAAAATCTCCAGACTTCCGTTCTCAAAATGCTTAAAATGATTATTAAAATCATGCATTGCGTTCTTTACCGAATTGAAAATATGCTGCTCCTTTTCGCTCTGCGGAAATGTATCTCTGGCAAGTGCATTCTGCAGTCTGCGAAGCTGTGCGTCCGCATATCCGCCAAAAGAATTGATTGCACGTTTGGAAAGAAAAAGCTTTTTATTCGCTAAAAGCATTTCTCCAATATCATTAAGATACAAGTAATGCTCCGGATTCAGTCCCAGAAGTTCTATCGTATTTGGATTGCAGCTTAGTAAAAGCGTAATGATTTTATTGAACGCATAAATTACCGTATCGGTATTTTCATCCACATACTGCTCAAACGCAGAAAGTCCAATCAAATCCGATTTCTGATTCAGCGCAATACCCCTGATATCAATATCGCTGGATTCAACGTTAGTGCCGTAAGAATAACTTCCGGCAAGACCAAGTAAAATGACATGCTTCCCCAGGTGCTCGTTGGTTTTTATAAAATCATATTCTGTTTGCTGTAGAATAGCTTGATAGTTCAAGTGGTTTACTCCTGTATAAATTTCTTTGAATCAATAGTTATTTTATCTGAAATTGCTCATCAAGTAAAGCGGTTTCCTATATCTCGAATTTCCTATTCTATCGTTTAAAGTGAAAAGAGAATGTCTGAAATCTCCACAAGCCTTCTTTCCTCATCCCCTGCCGCATACAGTGTCAAATGAAGCTGTACGGCAAGGCTCTTTCTTGTTTCCTCACGTCCGCCAAATCCCGCCTCTAACCACGCTGCAATCCGCTCATATACCTTTCCAATCATTTCCGTTCTTGTTTCGGAATCAATATCCGGCACATATAAGATTGGCAAATAGCTGTAAATGCTTTCTTTATCCACCGTAACGACCGGAGCCTTGCAGTATGCTTCCAAAACAATTTTCCCGAAACCGTCACCGATATCATTTAATATCCCTGTAAAATTACTCCGGCTGAAACTTCCGGCGCTAATCGTATCATCATACCGCAGAAATGGACACATCTCATCAGCAAACCGTATTTCATCCGTCCGGTACACGAATCCTTCATCGATTCCCTCTATATTTTGATTCCTGACAACGGACAAAGCGGCGTTAATACAATTTACATTTCTGATATCAAAATTCTTTATGCAAATGGCAAACTGGCAGACCTTTGGCAATTTGTCAGGCAAAATATAATCATTTTCCTTACGCTTAAGCATTTCATATTCTCCTGCCTGATTCATCATGCGAATTTCCAGACATTGCAAGTCCAAATCGAACTGTAATATTTGAAGCTTATTTTCCTCAAATGACAATGAAAAACGCAGTGTATGTTCCATTCCCATCAACCGGCGGACTTCTTTCATTTCATAAATCCAACTGTCCGAAATATCCTGACAAGTCCGGAGCAGCAAGTCTTTCATTCTACTGTCTGTAAGAAACTCTTCCCGCAAATAATGATACTGCGCCAACGCGCTTGAGAATCCCCGGCTCTGGCTCCTTGCCCTGACACTCTCCGACATAATAAGATGCAAAGATAAAATATCCTGTTCAGCCGTTTCATGCGCAAAACTAACCTCATAATTCCACAAGCTGTAATTTTGAAATATTTCCTCCATTGTTCTTTTCTGCATTTCCATTCCTGCATATCCCTGCTCCTTAAGAACCGGCATACTCGGGAAACGCTTGTATGGAAGAGATTTTTTTACACTCTTTGTATATTCCGTCTGCTTCTGAATCGTCAAATAATCACAATGGTCGGTTCCGGCAATTTCCCAATCTGTAAAAGTTAACTTCAGATTGCAGCTTACATTCATCTGTCTGGATACATCCTTTGTCCTGACGCCGATTGGTAAAACACCGTCCTCTTTTATTTTTCCAGACTTTAAAGTCAGACCGTCTGCATCCGTCTTTACGCCAACACACCATGCAGTGTCTCCGGGCAGAGTCCTGTCAATGGGCAGCAGAATAACGCCGTCCATAGAATATCCGCTATGAAGGTTCTGCATCATAAGATTTTTATAATAAGAAACCGCCCTGTCCGTATAGTCGGGTGTCCCCGTTCCCACCGGCATAAGCCCTAAAGAGATAGCATCCGCAAGCTCTTCTTTTATTGCCAGCAGAGATTCGCACATATCCCTGTCATCTCCATAGAGAGAATCCGGCATCAGAAAACTCTCCATATCTTTCAGAAAATCATCCGCCCATTCCTCTAAATCTACCTGATAGAAAGAAGTCGTCTGCTCCGCCCCCTCCTTATCCCTCACAGTAATATCCACAAAGGATTGAAGTTTATTAGAAAGAGGCTGTAACGCCCAAAGCTCACATTCTCCAAATTCCAGAGATACCGGCGGCACGAAGCACAGCTTCCCGTCCCGTCCCCTCCTTGCCAGATACTCTCGCTTTATCTTCTCTTTGTCTTCCACTACAATACTCCTGACATTCAGTACCTCTTCTGCTGCCTCTGTCCCTTTCAGGCTTTCTGCAAGAAGATTTTCATTCCGTTTCAAAATAAAGGCAGCCTCGATAGGAATCGGTTCCTTCTCACACGCAAAGGGGAGTATATATACTGCGTCTTCCGGTATTTACCCTCATACAGCGCACGCACATAATCAAGCAGGGCCGCCTTCTCCACTATCGTTTCTTTTCCACATAAATCAATGGCACAGACAATATCTGCACAGCTTAGCTGTTCGTATGCGGTTCTTAGGTTTTTGTCCTCTTCCCCCTCCGCTATTTCATTTAATCTGAGCATTTGATTCTCCTTCTCTTCCACATACTGAAAAGTGAGGATAAAATGATAACCATCGTCATTCTCTTCCAGCGAATAGGCGCACTTTGTGTGAGGATAAGCCGTCACCGGAAGAAGTGCATCCGTATATCCATAGGATATTTCCCATCGTTTTCCATTCGCAGTACGATTCCCCAGAAGGTCTACAAAATAAAATTCCATCTCCAACCGGCTTCCATCTATGATTCCGCCATAAGAACCGGTGCAATCCCCTTTCGCCATACGATAAGCGGGAACGACCTGACTGTACTGATTTTCCTTTCTCTGCGTTTCCTCTGTTTCCTGCGCAATCAAAGGTCTGCTCTCATTGCTTCCCTGAAAATATTCGTTCTCTATAATTCGGTAGGTAAGCATCTGATAACGCTCCTGCAAAGTTCCTTCTGCGTCTTTTCCGTTTACGGCAGCATCCGCCTTCATACGGAATGCCAAGGTTCCTGCCTCATAGGCACAGATATGCGTTTTCTCTCCTGTCAGGATAACCGGATGAGACTCGGAAGTGATTTCAGCATTGTTGATTTTAACAGCTTCTGATTTCTTCTCTGTCCTTACCCATAGAAGCAGCGTCATTTTTCCTTCGTCGAGAATCGACCTGTCCGCCAAGCCGAACCGCAGATAATATCCTCTGGAATTTACCATAGACGCATCCTTTAACAGTGACAGGAATTGCGCTGTTTCTGTCAGATATGCGCTGTTACGGTAAGATTTTTCCTCCGTATCTTCTCCGTCTCTTTGCCGGATAATCTTGCCATTCTGCATCTGCTCCGGTTTTTCCGACTCCAGACTTAAATTATTACGGTACAAGTATACCGGCCCCTCGATTGCCGAAAAACCACAGTTTTCTTCGTCTAAACTGTTCGTGTAGCGATAAGGCTTTATTTCCACAACACAATCATCCAAAATGTCCGTAATGCGGTTGATATTCTCATATCCTACCGGCTCCACCGAAAAGATATTTTTCTTGCTTTCCTTTATGGGAAGCCGAAGTAAAAATCCCTTTTCAAAAGCAATCTCCTCCGAAGATTCCTGCTCCGGATGCAATGTTACCTGATAACTGCCCGACAGCACGGACGGAATTTCCCAGAAACTGACGCCGCTCTCCCCTGCCAACATCTGGGGATTCGCAAGTTCTTCCGTTTTTAACACACTGCGGTAAAAGGGCAAAAGCTCGACTGCGGCATCCATCCTGACTTTCCCTGTAGGGTATACTAAGTCACGCTTTAAGAAAGTCCACTCTATGCTGCTTTCCCCGGCAACATTCGTACCGTCCTGTGTAATGCCCTCCCAACCGTCATGTATCACCTCTTCCCCAGTACCAAACCCGCTTCCTGCAAAAGAACGCCGATACAGACGCGGTATCATCGGCTCGCTCTGTACTCTCCTCCCCGCGTTCAATGCACCTTCTGTCTGCCACGGCTTTATTCTCATCGTCATTCTGTGAACGACTTCCGTTTCTTCAAAGCCGTCCGGATTCAATCCGTCAAATTCCTGCAGTGCGAAGGCGTACAGGCTTTTTACTCCGTCCTCTCCGCAATAAGTACGATTCCCGCCATAACAGAATCGGGAAACCATCCCCGCCGCCTTTTCCAGACTTTCCGTATCCGTCACAAGCTCTGCTGCCTCGTCGGGTGTAAGCTCCTTCTCTCCTATCTTCTCCATGGCGAGAGAAACGGCAGTCTTTGTCAACAAATAGAAATACTGCATAAACAGGAACACAGAAGCCGAATAGCGGTTTTCTTCCCATTCCCCGTTCATGAACCCAACATTCTCTGACGGATTCATCCAGACAGAAAGCTGCTCGTAATATTCCTGCATTTGTTTTAGGAAATCTGCCCCGACCATCGGCTCTGACTCCAAGTCATACCTTCTCTCCTCATCCGGCGCCATGAACCAAATAAGCTCCATGCGCGGATACAGGACAAAAGGAATCCCTTCGATTTCTATATCCGCTGTGTCTTCACTCTTGATATAGGATAGAGAAACATTCTTTGAAAGGAATCCCTCCAGTTTTTCAAAATGAAATCCCTCATCAAAGCTTTCCCCGCCGGATAAATAATGATAAAGCCATGAGAGCAAATCATAGTTTACTATCATCTGCCCTTCTCCGGAATC
Source organism: uncultured Lachnospiraceae bacterium (assembly GCA_947178085.1). Next base: position 5,348 of record CAMWWS010000189.1, read on the forward strand.
GTTTTGCTCTTTGGAATTCTCTCCGTTTTTTATGACCGACAAAACGGCGCGTTTCAGGCATATTTTTAAAAGAACCGCAAAAGGAGTTTCTTTTGCTTCCTCATAGCCTAATAGCCTACCGGTTGCCTTATCCAGTCCATGTAACAATGGTAAAAATGCCACTTTCTTTTGTCCGCTTCCCGCTTGACCTATTTTGGGTTCATCAAAAGTAAAATAAGGCACGACTTCCGCCTGGATTTCCTCTTTTGCTCCCAGCACTTCCCCATCATACCATTTCACTTTATAGCAAATCTCCTGCATCGACAGCATCTCTGCCCTATTCAACAGCGCATTTTCTTCCCATGGCGGTGTACTCTTTGTTCCCAGAACAAAACTGTCCTCCCATTCAAATCGGAAACTGAAAGAAATCTTAACAAACAGAATTTTAACATAGGCATCCACAGAAACAGAAAGAGCGACAGAAAGCAGAGTAGGCTGATAA